>JAQXIM010000103.1 GCA_029007785.1 Clostridiales bacterium
TTGGAAAGAAGAAGGATTCTGATGCAGAGAAATCTGTTGATGATAAATGTAGTTAAAAAATGAAGAAAGAGGATATCACAAGCAAGGCTTATGCGGAGGCAACTCTACTTATTAGTGTCCTTGACTTGGGGTACAGTTTAGGAGGTATACTTATGAGAGTATTAGAAGGAAAAGTAGTTGCTCAGAATTTAAGAGTGGGAATGGTAGCATCCCGATTTAATGAGTTTATTGTGTCCAAGCTGGTAGGAGGAGCAGAAGATGCGCTGGTACGTCATGGCGTGGACACGGATCAGATTGATCTGGCATGGGTTCCCGGTGCATTTGAAATTCCCATCGTGGCTCAGAAAATGGCATCCTCAGGAAAGTATGATGTGGTCATCTGCCTGGGTGCTGTCATCCGCGGATCCACAAGCCACTACGATTACGTTTGTGCTGAGGTAAGCAAGGGAGTGGCTCAGGTTGGACTGCAGACAGGTGTTCCTACTCTGTTCGGAGTTCTGACAACGGATAATATTGAACAGGCTATTGAAAGGGCAGGAACAAAAGCCGGAAATAAGGGATATGATACGGCTTGCTCTGCCATTGAGATGGTAAATCTGATGAAAAATATGTAAGTATTTCGCAGGAGAAATGGGTATGGAACAGAAGACTCAGGGCAGAAAAACTTCCAATTATGATACCATGAGGGATCGCATGGAGCTGGAATTTCTTAAGTACGATCAGGAAAAAATGATCGAAAAGTATCATTTGAAAAGCACTCCCGAGTACCTTTTCATTGTTTTTATTGGACGGGAATACCGGATTAATAGAAGCACCGGAAGGGTAGAATGGTATCGGGAGGCATGGAAGGAATATGTTCATGCCAGCTATAATGAAAGCATGACGATTTTTGATGTGCTGTGCTATTCAAAACCGGATTGCTGTCTGGACGGTAATTTTGTCAGTGTGTATGAGTTAAAAGGTGTTGCCAGAACCCTTGCTCCGGCTGAAAATCATTTTTCAAAGGATGCGGATTTTTTTGCCGATCGCTGTGAGGAATTGAGGAAGGCCTGTGTGCATCTGGGCGGAACGATTGGCAAGGTCGGTGATGTCTCTGCTGTCATTCCCTTATTTGATTTTTTACCGGTTGTGGTGCAGTTTTGGGATGCCGATGATGAGTTCGGTGCCGTTTTGAAATTTATGTGGGACAGAAATACCATCGACTATATGCATTTTGAAACCACTTTTTT
This sequence comes from Clostridiales bacterium, assembly GCA_029007785.1. Lineage (GTDB taxonomy): Bacteria > Bacillota > Clostridia > Lachnospirales > Lachnospiraceae > UBA3305. The sequence continues at coordinate 1,230 of JAQXIM010000103.1, forward strand.
AGCGGTATCCCATTTGATTCAGCGACTGAAAGAATGTATTCAGGATTGAGATATCAGAAATAGAATATCACAATAAGATATCAGAAATAAGATATCAGAAATAAGATATCAGAAATAAGATATCAAAAATAAGATATCAGAAATAAGATATCAGAAATAAGATATCGGAGATAAGATATCGGAGATAAGATATCAGCAGCGAGATATCAGGAACAGGATGTCCATGAATGAGAAAGCAGAAGTCAGGAATGGCAAATCAGAATTTCTGCAGCCTGATCTGCTGTATCAAGAGTACACAATGTCCGGGAGAGGAGTTCTTCTCCCGGACGTTTCATATCCGGAATGCAGATGACCGGGATATTTCCGGCCAGGGCAGCCTTGATTCCATTTTCTGAGTCTTCCAGAACAACCGCATCTGCGGGGGCAGTCTGAAAATGACGGCAGCAGGTGAGAAAGATTTCCGGATCCGGCTTGGAGTGAAGAAGGTCATCTCCTCCGATGATAAAGGAAAAGTAAGAGGACAGGCGGGCCGTTTCCAGATAGAGAGACACCGTTTCACGGGGGGAGGAAGAGGCCACACAGCAGGCGATACCCTGAAGCTGAAGGTGACGAAGAAGCGCTTCAATTCCAGGCTTAACGGGGAGGGGATGATGGAAAGCATATTCGTTCATCCGGCGGCGGGCCATGGCCGAAATCTCATCACAGGGATAATCCTCTCCGAAGAATTCTTTCATGGTTGTACGGACATCGTTCATGGAAAGTCCCAGGGTTTGGCAGTACTGCTCCCGGGTCAGGTGATATCCATAATCCAGCATAATCTGGCTCAGAAACTGCATAAAAAGCCGTTCACTGTCAAAAATAAGTCCATCCATATCGAAAATAATTAGTTTGGGGATATTCATGGGTGCCTCCATTTTCTGTCATTTCCAGTAAAAAAAACAGCGGATATTTCCGTATTTCGGAATTGAGGAATTCCAGAATTTCGAAATGCGGAATCTGGGAATGTGCTGCGTTTCAGTTGGTGGACAGCAGAATTCCTTTTACAGAAGAATTATATCAGGATTTTATTTGTTTGTCAGTTGTTCCATGAAAACAGTAACTTTCTGTTGTTGCTTCCCGGGATTCATGATAAAGTAAGCATAGTATGAGCTGCAAATGAACATGAGAACGCAGCCATTGTTCGCAGAAAAATGAGCGCTCAGGTGATGCAGCATGGAAGCATCGCAAAAAGGGGCTTTTCAGGGAAAGTCAAAGTGGAAGCATCACAAAAAAAGGCTTTTCATGGAAAGTCAAAGTGGAAGCATCACAATGAAGGGCTTTTCATGGAAAGTCAAAGTGGAACCGGCACAAAGAAGGGCTTTTCAGGGAAAGTCAAAGTGAAAACGGCACAAAGAAGAGCTTTTCAGGGAAATCTGAAGTGGAACAGGAGTAAGGAATGGCAGAAAAACTTGTATGTATAGATGGACACAGTATATTGAATCGTGCGTTTTACGGAGTTCCGGAACTGACGAATTCGGAAGGATTCCATACCAACGGCATTTATGGATTCTTTAACATTATGCTGAAGATCGTGGAGGAAGAGAATCCCCAGTATCTGGCCGTTGCTTTTGATCGAAAGGAACCGACATTCCGTCATCAATTATTCGGCGAATATAAGGGGACGAGAAAACCCATGCCGGAAGAGCTGCGAGAGCAGGTTCCGGTGCTGAAAGAAGTGCTGACGGCCTGTGGCATTCCCATTTATGAGATGCCCGGATATGAAGCCGATGATATTCTGGGAACTCTCAGCAGAAAAGGAGAAGCCCTGGGGATGGAAGTAGTTCTGGTATCCGGAGACAGGGATCTTCTTCAGTTGGCCACGGAGCATACCTGCATTCGGATTCCGAAGACGAAGGGCGGAATTACCGTCACGGAAAATTATCGGGCAGAGGATGTTAGGGAAAAATATCAGGTGACACCGACAGAATTCATTGATGTAAAGGCTCTCATGGGAGACAGTTCGGATAATATTCCGGGAGTTCCCTCCATTGGGGAGAAAACCGCCACAAATCTGATTGTTGCCTACGGAAGCATTGAAAATATCCGGGAGCATTTGGATGAGGTAAAGCCGCCCCGGGCCAGGAAAGCTCTGGAAGAGCATTTTGATCTGGCAGAAATGAGCAAAACTCTGGCGAAAATCTGTGTGGAAGCACCGGTGGAACTGGATCCGGAGGCAGTCCGGCTTTCCAATATTTATACCCGGGAAGCCTATGAGTGGATGGCAAAGCTGGAACTGAAAACCTTGATGAAACGATTTCATGTGGAGGATTTTTCCGAGGAGGAAGGGACTCCGAAGGTTCAGATCCGGCGGGTTGGAAATCAGATGGAAGGCGAATCGATCCTCCATCAGATGGAACAGGCTGCCTGTGTGGGATGGACCACTCTGGAGAGAGAGACAGAAAATCCTTTTCTTCTGGCGGAAGCCAGTACAGGAAAAAAAGGGAAAAAGAAAGGGGAGCCTGTACTGGAAACCAGCGGCATCGCACTGTTTGCGGCAGGCGATTCGGTGGTCTGGGAGTTCCCGCTGGAAGGAGCCATGACCATGGAGTGGATGAATGAGAAAATTCGCAGCCTGGCCGGAGCTGTTCCCTGTCTTGCTGTACTGAATCTCAAACAGGAGAAGAAACGCTGGGATCTGGAGGATCAGGACTGCTGGTTCGATGTGGGCGTGGCTTCTTATCTCATCAATCCTCTGAAAAGTACGTATTTGCTGGATGATGTGGCACGCGATACTCTGGGAGAAAATATTCTTCCGGAAAATCCGGCGGAAGCGGCCAGGATCCTGGCCCAATCGGCAGTCGTTCTGAAGCAGAAGCTGGAAGATCTGGGAATGACATCCCTCTTCTCCGATATTGAAATGCCTCTGGTCGGCAGTCTGGACCGGATGGAGAAAGCAGGAGTCCGGGTAAAACGGGAAGCACTGGCAGAATATGGTGAGAGTCTGGTTGGAAAAATTCAAACCCTGGAACAGGAAATTTATGAGCTGGCAGGAAAAACCTTTAATATTCTGTCCCCCAAGCAGTTGGGTGAGGTTCTATTTGAAGAAATGAAGCTGCCCTATGGAAAGAAAACAAAAACGGGATATTCCACATCCGCCGATGTACTGGAAAAACTGAAAGATGTCCATCCGATCATCAATAAGATTCTGGAATATCGTACGCTGACAAAATTGAAATCCACCTATGCCGATGGCCTGGCTGTTTTCATCGGTTCCGATGAGCGAATCCATGGCAATTTCCATCAGACCATCACAGCAACGGGACGGATCAGCAGTACTGAGCCAAACCTCCAGAACATTCCTGTCCGTATGGAATTGGGACGGGCCATTCGAAAAGTATTCGTACCGGAAGACGGCTGCGTATTTGTGGATGCAGACTATTCCCAGATCGAACTGAGAATTCTGGCTCATATGTCAGGTGACGAACAGCTGATTTATGCATATCAGCAGGAGCAGGATATTCATCGAATGACGGCCTCTCAGGTTTTCCATATTCCTTTCGACGAGGTGACACCGGAGCAGCGGCGCAATGCCAAAGCCGTTAATTTCGGTATTGTTTATGGAATCAGTGCCTTTGGCTTAAGTGAGGATCTGAGTATTTCCCGCAAGGAAGCCAGTGAATATATTGAGAGATATTTTGAAACTTACCCCGGTGTGAAGCAGTATCTGGATTATCTGGTGGAAATGGGCCGGGAGAAGGGCTATGTGGAAACCATGTTCGGCAGAAGAAGACCCGTTCCGGAACTGAAATCCAGCAATTTCATGCAGAGATCCTTCGGGGAAAGGGTGGCCATGAATGCTCCCATTCAGGGAACAGCGGCAGATATTATGAAGATTGCCATGGTGAGAGTGGAACGGGCATTGAAAGAGGCCGGTTTGGCTGCAAAAATTATTCTGCAGGTCCATGATGAACTTCTTGTGGAAGCTCCGGAGGCAGAAAAGGAACAGGCAGAAGAAATTCTGATCCGGGAAATGAGAGGAGCAGCCGATCTTCGCGTACCGCTGGAGATTGGAATCAGTTCCGGTTATTCCTGGTATGATGCGAAGTAAAGGGAAACATCAAAGAGAAATAAGGGATTCAAATGGAAGAGAAATTTGTACTGGGAATTACCGGGGGGGTAGGTTCCGGCAAAAGTACCGTATTGGATGTTCTGAAAAATCAATATGGAGCCCGGATTATTCAGGCGGATCAGGTGGCCCGGGAATTGATGGAACCGGGCGGTACCAGTTATCAGGCGGTGCTGACGGCCTTTGGCGAGAGCATTCTTCAGCCGGATGGTTCCATTGATCGGGGAAGGCTGGCAGAGATCATATTTGCTTCGGAAGAGAAGAGGGCATATCTGAATCAGCTGACGCATCCCCTGGTTCGGCAGGAAGTAAGGCGGAGAATTCAGGAAGCAAAAGAGGAGCTGATTGTTTATGAAGCAGCACTGCCCAGGGAAGCCGGTTTTTCAGAGATTTGCCGGGAAATCTGGTATGTTCATACGCCTCGGGAGATCCGAATTCAGAGGCTGATGGCTTCCCGTGGATATTCCAGGATGAAATGCGAGCAGATCATGGACAGTCAGATTGGAGAGGAAGCATTTCGGAAAATGGCCCATAAAGTTGTTGAAAATGGCGAAAGCCTGGAAGAAACGGAAAAACAGTTGCAAATTCTGCTCCAGTCTGGTATTTTAGGAAGGACAGGGGTGGAGGAAGGATAGACACAGAAAATCTTCATCCTCGTATGTATCTGTTTTCAGATAATCTGAAATAGTGCACACAAACATATAAATCAGAGACAAAAAACAAGTGAGAAGGCGGCGAATCTCCCATTCACCGCCTTCTGAGATACAGATGGAGGTCAGGATGAGACTGGCAAGCATCGCAAGCGGAAGCAGCGGAAATTGTATTTATGTGGGATCGGATAATCACCATCTGTTGATTGATGACGGGATATCCGGCAAAAAAGTGAAAGAAGGTCTGGAAACTCTGGGGGTGAAACCGGAGGAACTGGAAGGCATTCTGATTACCCACGAACATATAGATCATGTCAGCGGCCTCGGTGTACTGTCCCGGAGATATCATTTGCCGATTTATGGTACAGAAGCGACTCTGAGACAGATTCAGGGAAATCCGTCCCTGGGGAAAATATCGGAGGATTTGTATCATGTGATTGAAAAGGAACAGGATTTCTTCGTGGGAGATCTTAAGGTTCATCCCATGTCCATTTCCCACGATGCGGCGGATCCGGTGGCATATCGTCTGGCCTGCGGTGATCAGTCGGCAGCCGTGGTAACGGATCTTGGTGAGTATGATGAAAGAATCGTGGCGGAACTTCAGAATCTGGACATGGTTTTTCTGGAAGCAAACCACGATGTACGCATGGTTCAGGTAGGGCCATATCCCTACGTCCTGAAACAGAGAATTCTCGGTGAACGTGGTCATATGTGTAATGAAGCGGCAGGAAAGCTTCTGACCCGCATTCTCCATGACGGAATGAGAGGAATTTTCCTGGGTCATCTCAGCAAGGAGAATAATTACCCGGATCTTGCATTGGAGACGGTTCGTATGGAGATTACCATGGGAGACTGCCCCTACACTGCCTCGGATTTTCCCATTCAGGTAGCTTCCCGAACTCAGGTCAGTGCCTGCGCGGACTGGTAGGCAGAAGGAAAGACGGCCAGTTCAATGGAAAAAAGGGCAAGAAAGACAGCCCTTTATCGATGGAAAAGGATTTAGAACAGGGAAGGAATACAAAAGTTTTATCAGAAACGAATGACGCAAGTCCAAGGATTTGCTGCATATAAAAATATCCGGAAAGACGGAATCGACTGGATTAGGAGGAAAAAATGAATAACACAGTTATTACAGTCATTGGAAAAGACACAGTAGGAATTATTGCTAAAGTATGTACATATTTGGCCGAAAATCAGGTCAATATTCTGGACATTTCCCAGACAATTGTTCAGGGGTTCTTTAACATGATGATGATTGTAGATGCCAGTCAATCGCCGAAGAGTCATACAGAGATGGCAGACGAGCTGGATGCACTGGGAGTAGAAATCGGTGTAAGAATCCGCTGCCAGAAGGAAGAAATTTTCGATAAGATGCATCGCGTATAAGACAGAAATATTGGGAACTGCAGTTATTTAGGGAAGTTGAGGGAGAAATCCATTATGATTAACATAAATGAAGTAATCGAAACCAATCGGATGATTGAAGAGGAAAAGCTGGATGTAAGAACGATTACCATGGGTATCAGTCTGCTGGACTGCTGTGATGCCGATCTGGATGTTCTGAATCAGAAAATCTATAATAAGATCACCCGTCTGGCAAAGGATCTGGTGAAAACCGGAGAAGATATTGAGAGAGAGTACGGTATTCCCATTGTAAATAAGAGAATTTCCGTTACACCGATTTCACTGGTGGGCGGTGCTGCCTGCAAGAGTCCGGAAGATTTTGTGACGATTGCCAAAACTCTGGATCGGGCAGCTCAGGAAATGGGAGTAAATTTCCTGGGCGGATATTCCGCACTGGTTTCCAAAAGTATGACAGAGGCCGAACGCAACCTGATCCTGTCCATTCCTCAGGCACTGGCTCAGACGGAAAGAGTCTGCAGCTCCGTTAATGTGGGATCCACAAAGACGGGACTGGATATGGATGCCGTTCGACTGATGGGAGAAACGGTAAAAGCAACGGCTGAGGCTACGAAAGAAAGGGATTCTCTGGGATGTGCCAAGCTGGTAGTATTCTGTAATGCACCGGATGACAATCCTTTCATGGCCGGCGCTTTCCACGGTGTAACCGAGGGGGATGCTGTCATTAACGTAGGTGTCAGCGGCCCCGGAGTTGTGAAGACGGCTCTGGAGAGTATCCACGGAGAAAGCTTTGAAGTTCTCTGCGAGACGGTAAAACGTACTGCCTTTAAGGTAACTCGAGTTGGCCAGCTGGTTGCACAGGAAGCTTCTGCCAGACTGGGGATTCCTTTCGGCATCATCGACCTGTCTCTGGCTCCCACCCCTGCTATTGGCGATTCCGTTGCCGGCATTCTGGAGGAAATGGGACTGGAGTCCGTAGGTGCGCCGGGAACCACCGCCGCTTTGGCCCTGCTGAACGACCAGGTTAAGAAGGGCGGTGTCATGGCTTCTTCTTACGTAGGCGGACTCAGCGGAGCTTTCATTCCTGTCAGTGAAGATCAGGGAATGATCGATGCCGTTCTCCGCAATGCTCTGACTCTGGAAAAACTGGAAGCGATGACCTGCGTATGCTCTGTTGGTCTCGATATGATTGCCATCCCCGGAGATACCTCTGCGGCTACCATTTCCGGTTTGATTGCAGATGAAGCAGCCATTGGTATGATCAATGCCAAGACCACCGCTGTTCGTGTAATTCCTGTTATCGGAAAAGGAGTAGGCGAGACGGTAGAATTCGGCGGCCTTCTCGGCTATGCACCGATTATGCCGGTAAATCCTTTTTCCTGTGAAGAGTTTATTGGCCGTAAGGGGAGAATTCCTGCTCCCATCCACAGCTTTAAGAATTAATTTGTATAAGTCCGGGCTTTTTCTTTTTGAGATTTTAGAAGAAGTAAAACAGATATCGGTTTCCACTGGATATAAAGCAGATATCGGTTTTCATTGGATATAAAGCAGATATCGGTTTTCGCTGGATATAAAGCAGATATCGGTTTTCATTGGATATAAAGCAGATATCGGTTTTCATTGGATATAAAGCAGATATCGGTTTTCATTGGATGTAAAGCAGATATCGGTTTTCGCTGGATATCAAACAGATATATCTTTCAGGATACAGATTTCACGGTCACTTGTAAAAGTTAATTCCACTTTGTAAGACTTACTTCCACCTTGTAGGACTAAATTCCACGGGGTGGAAGTTTTTTCTTACAAAAATGCTGGTATTTATGTCAAAAAGCATCTATAATGAACCAAACGCCGGAAAAATGCGCATCAAAATGAGAAGTCGAATTCACGTGGTCCTGATAAGAGTTAGTGAATTCCACCCCTAAAGGGAACGATATGGAACTCATCCAACTGCGTAGGACTCCGGCCTTTTGATTGTTAATAAGGAAATTTC
>JAQXIM010000104.1 GCA_029007785.1 Clostridiales bacterium
CCGGTTTCCGTATTTTGAAGGAAAAAGGATTTATGAAAGTTACCGGGGAATGGAAATTCTCTGTCGGTAAGAATGATCAGTCTGAAAATGAAGAGGAAAAAGACGAAGAAAAGAATTATATAAAAGATCCGGGAAAAAATCCGAAGTTTTTGGAAGCCCTTTCTTCTTTAAGAAAAGGTCATGTTTTTGAAATAGATGATTTCCAGATTCGGGAAGGAGAAACTTCTCCTCCAAAACGATATACTTCCGGTTCTATTATTCTGGCCATGGAGAATGCGGGACAGCTCATTGAGGATGAGGAATTGCGTGCTCAGATTAAGGGAAGCGGAATTGGTACTTCTGCAACGAGAGCAGAGATTCTGAAGAAACTGATTACGATTCGTTATCTGGCGTTAAACAAGAAGACTCAGGTGATCACACCGACTCTCCTGGGAGAGGTTATTTTTGATACGGTATACTGCTCAATTCGTTCTTTGCTGAATCCGGAACTGACAGCCAGCTGGGAAAAGGGATTGACCCAGGTGGCAGAGGGGCGTATTACCGAGGAAGAATATATGGAAAAATTGGTCGATTATATACGAAGAAGAACCGAAATTGTAATGGGAAGAGATCAGACCAGGCAGATTGAAGAAGCTTTCTATCAGGCATCTTCATTTTACAAAAAGAGTTAATTATGATATAATCGGTAAAACATGATATTCTTATTTGGAATTTATATTGCTGTGAAAATTAATCAATAATCAATGAAATGACAGCCCGAAAATCCAGCAATGTTATCCATGAAAGAGATAGGGGGTTCTTGTGAATAACTATAAAGTAAAGGATTTATTTGATTTAAATCATACACTGGCAAAGCCTCTTCTGGAGCAGGCGGAATATCCCTGGGAAGTTTTGGGACAAATTAAGGAATTTATTATTCAGCTGGGTCATTCTCTTTCTGCCGAAGAGTACGATGAAGTGGCTGAAAATGTATGGATTGCAAAAACTGCAAAGATTGCACCTACTGCTTTTATTAATGGACCCGCGATTATCGGAAAGAATACAGAAGTGCGTCACTGTGCTTTTATCCGAGGGAGTGCTCTGGTAGGTGAGGATGCGGTTGTGGGAAATTCCACAGAATTAAAGAATGTGATTCTCTTTGACCGTGTTCAGGTTCCCCATTACAATTATGTGGGTGATTCTATTTTGGGTTATCATGCGCATATGGGTGCCGGATCCATTACATCCAATATAAAAGCAGATCAGACTTCGGTTACCATTCGTTTCCCTGAGACAATATGGAATACAGGGCTTCGAAAAATGGGGGCAATGCTGGGAGATTGGGTAGATATTGGATGCAATTCCGTTTTGAATCCGGGAACGATCATTGGTCCTCATACGAATGTATATCCGTTGTCCATGGTTCGTGGAGCAGTGGCTGCACACTCGATTTATAAAAAAGCCGGAGAAGTGGTTGAAAAACAATAAATGAAAATGAAACGGAAGGGGATATAGACAATGCCGATTAAAATACAGAATGATTTACCTGCCAGATCAATACTGGAACAGGAAAAGATTTTCATTATGGACGAAACCAGGGCTCTTTCCCAGGATATTCGTTCTCTTCAGATCCTGATTCTGAATCTGATGCCGATCAAGGAAGACACGGAGGTTCAGCTTCTGCGTGCTCTTTCCAATACACCTCTGCAGATGGATATTACTCTGATGCATATGTCTTCTCATACATCAAAGAATACTTCGTCCATGCATTTGAATAAGTTCTATATTACCTTCGATGAGGTGAAAAACCGGAAGTTTGACGGTATGATTATAACGGGTGCACCGGTGGAAATGGTACCTTATGAGGAAGTGGATTATTGGCCGGAATTGGTGGAAATTATGGAATGGACCAAAACCCACGTAACTTCCACAGTTCATATTTGCTGGGGATCTCAGGCAGGTCTTTATTATCATTATGGAATCAATAAGGTTCTTCTTCCCAGGAAAATTTCCGGTGTTTACAAGCATCATCTTTTGACAAGAGATATGCCTCTGACAAGAGGTTACGATGACTTTTTCAAAGTTCCCCATTCTCGTAATACAACGGTTCCTCTGGAGGAGATTGAAAAGAATCCCGATTTGATTCTGCTGGCCAAGTCTTATGAAGCAGGTGCTTATCTGATTCAAAACCGCAGCGGAAGTCAGATTTTTGTGACAGGTCATCCGGAGTATGACCGAATGACACTGGATAAAGAGTATCGTCGTGATATGAAAGCCGGCTTGAATCCTATGATTCCTGAGAACTATTATCCGGATAATGATCCCGAGCAGCAGCCGAAGCTGACCTGGCGTCTCCATGCCAATACTCTTTATACAAACTGGCTGAACTATTATGTATATCAGGTAACACCTTACGACTTGAAATCGGAAGAAAAGGAACACAACGAAAAATAAGATTTTTGTTGAAGGAGATATCTTATGAAATTCAGTGCTATTTATGCAGATGGTTCATTTCCCTGTAATACAGCCGTACTGCAGGGGGCTCTGGAGTCTTGTATGGAAGCAGCATCTCAGTATGGATATGACGGAATCCAGCTGACGATTCGTGATACTTCAGATTATTCCGTGGATGAATTGAAAGGATGGATGGAAAAATATCATTTATCCTTGTCTGCCCTGGCTACCGGTCGGGTCTATACGGTGGATGGATTGAGCATGGGTCATGGAAATGAAGAGAATCGTCGTGCCTGTGTAGAACGAATGTTCCGACTGGCTGATTTTTCGGAACAGTTGGGATGCCCTGCTCTGGTAATTGGAGCCGTTCGTGGCTGCCTTCAGGATGCACCGACACCGGAGATTTATTATCAGCAGTTTGACCGTAGTGTGAGAGAACTGGTCGCTTACTGTGAACCGAAGAATATTCCGGTAATTTTGGAAGTGAACGATCATAATGAAACGGATGTGTATTGTGATCCGGCGGAGACTTCCGCTTATGTGGCACAGGTAAACTCACCCTGCTTCTATATGTATTTGGATACCATGCATATATATTATGAGGGACAGGATCCGGCAGAAGTCATTTCCAGATATGGTAAAGAGAGTTTTCAAGTGGATATTTCCGGAGAAGAAAGAAAAGCTCCCATGGATTCCGTCATCGATTTTCAGGCAGTTGCCAAGGCATTGAAGACTTCAGGTTTTGATGGTTGGGTTTCTTTTGAAATTCCTCCTTCCACACCGGAAGATTCAGCCAAGTATTCTCTGGAATATATCCGGGAAAAGCTGGCTGAAGCTTAGGATGATTATTTGGAATTGCTGAAACGCATTTTTCTTCGATCCGTTAATCGAACCAATAAGAAATAAAATAAGACGAAAAGGAAGCAGCTGAAGCAGATTTCTACGATTTGCATGAGGCTGCTTTTTTTCTGTGTCCTTACTAATACATGAAAAAAGCGGCTGGAAAGAAAAGCGCAAATCATGGGGCGAATGATATCGTGGATCGCAGAAAGAGATAAGGAAATATGGCGGGAACATATCAGGAAAAGAAGACAAGAATCCACCAGTTCTCCGAATAACATGCCGATCAGACAGCCGTTGATCCCCCATCTTGGAATCATTTCTATAACGAAAAAGAGACGGAGACACATGCCCGTGAGACGAACGAGAAAGGTGGTACCGGTTTTACCCATTCCATGAAGAATACTGGACATGGAGGTTGACAGATAGAGGAAGGGACAGAGCCAACCCAGAATTGTAATGAATCTTCCGGCATCTTTGCTGTCAAAAAAAATAATACCAAAATCATTTCCGATGGTGACAAATACAGAAGTACACAGGATTCCGAGAATGAGGCATAGCTGGAGGGATAAGGTGGCAGTTCGCTGGATTTTTTCATCATCACCAAGGGACTGGGCTTCGGCAACAGAGGGGAGAAGCATTACGGATGCAGAGTTAACCAGAGTGGAGGGGAACAATACAAAGGGAAGAGCCATGCCAGTCAGCGTACCATAAACAGACAGAGACTGAGATGTTTCCATGCCGTAAGCCTGAAGTCTTCCGGGAATACAAGCGGCTTCGATGCTCTGCAATAGGCCAAGAACAAAACGGTTTGCTATCAGTGGAAATGCCAGAATCATTATTTGATGAATTTGGAAGAACCGTGACGATAAAGCTTTAAATAAACGATGATTGGAGAAGCGGAAAGGAAGATTACGATTGTTTTCTCTATCTGGCATTGCATTCAGAAGGCGAAATCGCTGGATCCTTATGGATAGAAACAGAAGAATGAAAGCACTGAATTCTCCCAGAGCCAGTCCCATGACAGCAACGGCAGCATCGGCATGGATTCCATTTTTCTGGTATTGGGAAAGAATCAAAACGACGGAACCGATCCGTATGATTTGTTCGGCAAGCTGACTTATGGCAGGAAGGACAGTCTGCTGTTTTCCATAATAATAGCCTTGAATACAGGCGTGAGCCGAAGAAAAGGGGAAAGTTAGAGCAAGTATTTTCAGGAGAAGCGTCGTTCGCTGTTCGCCCAATAGAATGGATGCACAGAATTCCGCATTCGTGTATAAAATAATACCAAAAAGAAAGGAAATCGATTGAGATAAAATAAGTCCTGAAAGAAACATGGAATGAGCCTGACTGTCATCGTCATGATAGGATGTCTGGGCGATAAATCGTGAGATTGCTGTCTGGATCGGGCCGCAGCATAAAGCAAAGCTGATACTGGAAACAGGGGTAATCATCTGATAGATTCCCATGGCCTCGGCACCGATGGCTCGAGAGAGATAAATCCGATATCCAAAACCAAGAAAACGGGCAATCAGGCCAGTGATTGTCAGGGTAAGGGTTCCAATAAAGATAGGCGAAGCTTTTTTTTTCATAGATATCCACTGACCGCTCTTTCTGATATACAAGAGTATTCCATCCTGAAAACGAAAATACCGGAAACAATGAGAAAATAAAATATCTGGACTCATCATATACGTCAGTAAGAGAAAGACAGGAAATAGAAAACAAAAGACGAAAAGAAACATAGGAAAATAAATACAGGGATATGAAAACAGATAATGAAATGGCGGCAGATTTGAGAAAAGGGAAAGGAGATCATGATTGAAAGAAATGATATATATGGATCATGCAGCGACAACTCCGGTGCGTCGTGAGGTGGTTCGTGCCATGCTGCCTTATTTCCATCAGTATTATGGAAATCCATCATCTATTTATGAAAAGGGGGCAGAAAGTCGTCGGGCCATGGATAAAGCCAGAGAACAGATTGCGGATGTCATTCATGGAAAACCAGAGGAAATCTGTTTTACCAGTGGAGGAACAGAGGCAGATCAGCTGGCCATCTGCGGAGCTGCAGAGGCTGTTTTTTCGAAAAAAAATCATATCATTACCACGGCCATAGAGCATCATGCTGTGCTTCATACCTGTGAGAAAATGAAGGAAAAAGGTTGGAATGTTACTTTTTTGCCGGTTAATAGAGAAGGACAGGTATCACCGGCTGATGTTCGTCGGGCAATTAGAAAAGAAACAGGATTAATATCTGTGATGGCAGCAAATAATGAGGTGGGAACCATCCAGCCTTTAGAAGAAATCGGTGAAATAGCAAATCGTCATGGTATTTTGTTTCATACCGATGCGGTACAGGCATTGGGACAAATTCCTGTTTCAGTGGAGAAGTGGAAGGTGGATTTGCTGAGCGGAAGTGCACATAAATTCTATGGACCAAAGGGCACTGGGTTTTTGTATGTTCGATCTGGTGTTAAAATAGAACCTCAGATATTGGGTGGCGGTCAGGAAGAAGGATTGAGGAGCGGAACTGAAAATGTACCGGGAATCGTGGGTGCAGGTCAAGCGATAAAAGCGGCAGAAAGTCATCGGGAACAGGATAGTCTGGTAATCAAGGGAAAGAGAGATTATTTGATAAGAAGAGTTATTCGAGAAGTTCCTCGATGCAGACTGACGGGAAGCCTTAGAAATCGTCTTCCAGGGAATGCCAGTTTTCTTTTTGGAGGAATTGATGGGAATTCTTTAGTATATCTTTTGGGGGAAGATGGAATCTGCGTATCCAGCGGATCAGCCTGCTCATCCGGGTCCGGAAAACCATCTCATGTTCTTCTTGCTATGAACTATTCTGCTGAGGCAGCGTATGGTTCCCTGAGAATTACTTTGGGAATAGAGAATTCACAGGAAGAGATTGACTGGGTAGCTGATCGTATCCGAGAGCATGTAAATCGTCTTAGAAGATCTTCCTGACAGTAGAAGAAAAAGTGAAACGGTTGCAAGCCAGGAAAAAATAGAGTATACTAAGACTGCTTGCACCTCTTGGTGCCCTGCGAAACATTACGTCAGGACGAATTGTCGGAGAATAAAATGAAGAAAGTTGTGGTAGGAATGTCGGGCGGTGTAGACTCATCTGCTGCCGCCTGGCTTTTAAAAGAACAGGGGTATGATGTCATTGGAGTGACCATGCAGATATGGAATGAGGAAGCTTCCGAGGAAGAAGATGGAGGCTGCTGTGGACTTTCTGCCGTGGAAGACGCCAGACGAGTTGCAGAGACCATTGGAATACCCCATTATGTAATGAATTTTCGTGAAATTTTTCGGAATAATGTCATTGATTATTTTACCAGAGAATATTTGGCTGGAAGAACCCCCAATCCATGTATCGCCTGCAATCGTTATGTAAAATGGGAGGCACTTCTCAATCGAAGTCTGGAAATTGGAGCGGACTATATTGCTACCGGACACTATGCCAGAGTGATCCGGCTGCCTAATGGCAGATATACGATTGAGCAATCGGTGACGGCGGCAAAGGATCAGTCTTATGCTTTATATAATCTAACTCAGCATCAGCTGGCACACACCCTGATGCCGGTGGGAGATTATCATAAAAATGAAATCAGAGATATGGCTGCCAAAGCAGGACTTCCTGTTGCTTCCAAGCCTGACAGTCAGGAAATCTGTTTTATTCCGGATCATGATTATGCTTCTTTTGTTGCAGAATATACCGGAAAAACGATGCCGCCTGGGAATTTTGTGGACTCTTCGGGAAGAATCCTGGGAAGACACCGGGGGATTACCCATTACACAGTAGGACAGAGGAAAGGACTGGGAATTACCTTTGGAAAACCCATGTTTGTCTTAGAAATACGTCCGGAAGCAAATGAAGTTGTATTGGGAGAAGGCAATGAGGTATTCGGCGATACATTGATTTGCAGTCAGGTAAACTTCATGGCAATTGAGAAACTGGAAGAAGAACGGCATGTGACAGCAAAGATTCGTTATAGTCACAGCGGTGCAGACTGTATGATACGTCCTGGAAAAGATGGACAGGTGGAATGCCGGTTTGATGAGCCGGTTCGTGCAATTACCCCTGGACAAGCCGTTGTATTTTATGAAGATAACCATGTTTTGGGAGGCGGAACAATTATTGGACGCCGATAATATTGGATGTACATGAGAGGAATGAAAGTTACATGAAGAAATATTTAATGTTGTTTTTGGTGATTTTTTTATGTGGTTTCTGCTGTGCCTGCAGTGCAGTTACACCGGGACCTTGTACTACCAGATCATCTGCGGCTGCACTGACAAAACCTGTGGTACCGGAGACAGAAACCGAGACGGGGACAGCTTCCGCAGAACCTTCCTCTGAGGAAGGTTCAACCGTAAGGGAAGAAGAGAGTTCGGAGATGAGTACCGAGGAGATTTCCGGAGGAGAAACCATGGTTGCTACAGGGGCAGTCAATGTTCGCGACGCTGCCTCCGTTAATTCCAACGTGGTTGGTTCTCTTGATGCAGGAGAGAAAGTAAAAAAAATCGGTGAAGAAAATGGTTGGGCACAGATTTTGTATGATGGAGAAATCCGATATGTCTCATCTTCCTATCTGGAAGCAGCCGGGGAATAAAAGAATCGCCTGTTGATGGAATTTAAAGTGAAAAAGTTGATGGAATTTAAAGTGAAAAAGACTTGAGAAATTCGGAAAGATATGGTATGCTAACAAAGCTGTTTCCGGTGATTCAGATTTAAACCCCTGCTATTTCGGGTTTTTCCGGATTATCTACGCTTTCTAACAATTGAATATCTACGGTTTTTCTACGCTTTGTTGTACGGTTTCTGCGTTCGGCTCTGAGCTGGGCGGAAACCAGCAAAGCCTTGAACATACAACGGGGAGATGTATCGAAGTGGTCGTAACGAGGCTGACTCGAAATTGTGGTCGCTATCCGGTAGCCTCCTGAGCGAAAACCCTTGATTTTACGGGGTTTTTCGGGTATCTTTAACTTAATATTTTTCTTTGTTCTCCCCATCAGTTCTCCCCGTTTTCTGAGGTGCTGATGTTGAGATAAATACGGAGATGTATCGAAGTGGTCATAACGAGAACGACTCGAAATCGTTTGATCCGCAAGGGTCCGTGGGTTCGAATCCCACCATCTCCGCCAGACTATCCGCCAGTAGCCGGTTTTCCCGGCTGCTGGCTTTTCTTTTTTAGTTCGGAACAAGTCCCAATCCATTGAGCATCGCGTCAGCCGAAGTCAGCTTCGAGCTGTAATCCAGATGTGCGTAAATGTTTGCCGTAGTTGAGAAGTCACTGTGACCAAGCCATTCCTGAATCTGCTTCATGGGAACACCGTTTGCCAAAAGCAACGAGGCACAGCTATGCCCTTACGGTATAATTACGACAAACCGGAAAAGCCCCGTATTTCAAGGGTTTTCGGTTATCAGGCAAGGTTTTTCATCCTTTTCCAACCCGAAAAATCAAGCCGCGAAGTAGTTATATCGTAGGAGGTGTTAT
>JAQXIM010000105.1 GCA_029007785.1 Clostridiales bacterium
ATTGTCTTTTGCTTTTCGAAAATCAAGAACCGGCTCCAGGACCTGATATGTGACCTTGATCAGACGCAGAGCCTTGTCCACACACTTCTCATCCTTACCTGCCACAATGGCCACCGGGTCACCAACAAAACGAACATGACGATCCAACAGCAAACGATCGTAGGGGCTGGGCTCCGGATAAGTCTGCCCTGCCTGAGTATAACGGCGGCCATCCTGGGGAATATCCTCCCAGGTATAAATTGCCTCAATTCCCGGCACTTTTTTTGCCACATCCGTGCGGATCGTTTCTACCATGGCATTGGCATGGGGGGAACGCAGCAATTTCACAATAAGACAATCCTTTGGTGCAATATCATCCGTATATAAGGGTTTTCCCGTTAAAAGCTGCATCGCATCCAGTTTTCGAACCGGTTGATTTACAACCTTCATCTCGTCTCCCCCTTTCCTTTTTTCCATTCCAAAAATGCCTGAATTCCCCGGAGCTGCCCTTCATAGCCGGAACAGCGGCAAAGATTTCCGGCCAGATATTCCTTAATCTCCTCTTCTGAGGGATCTTTCTTCTCCCGGAATAAAGCCAAAGCATTCATAACAAAGCCGGGATTGCAGAAACCACATTGTTCTGCTCCCTGATCTGCAATGAAAGCTCCGAACTCTGCTGCTTCTTCCTGAAGTCCTTCCAGGGTAGTAATGCTGCTTCCGGCTGCTCTGGCTGCAAGCACCGAACAGGAAAGGATCGGTACATCATTCATAAAGACCGTGCACAAACCGCAATTGGATGTTTCACAGCCACGTTTTACACTATAGCACCCCTGTTCACGAAGGAAATCAATCAGGAGAGTATCTGCTTCAATTTCTCCAGATGTTTTTCTTCCGTTTAACGTCAATTCCAGTGTCATCTTCCCTCTCCTTCCAGCTTTTTCACAGCTCTTTCTGTCAGGACGCCAACCAACTGGGTCCGATACGCAGCACTGCCTCTCGTATTGGATCCTGTTGGAATAGAGGCTTTCATGTATTCCACCGCTTCTCTGACCCTATCCTGATCCGATCCAATATTTCCAAAAACCGTTTCATCTGCCATAAGAACCGCACGTCCCGGTCTTGCTCCTACAGAAAAATGGTAAGAACCCGTTTCCAGATTTTTAGCTGCTGCCATGGTCAGGACAGGAAAATCTGTCTTTGTATTTCGAACAGACTGATAATAGTACTCTGCCGGTCTTTTCTTAATAATGAGTTTCTCCAGAATATCTCTGTTATAAGACATCCGGGCAAATTCGTCCAGGGACATCACTCCCCCCTGATACATTTTCACATAGGCATCCATGGCAAGAAAAACCGTCAGAACATCCGAAAATCCGTATCGTCCGAAAATACTGCCGCCTACTGTGGCCAGATTTCGGAACTGAACTCCTACAATATGGCGAACCGCTTCCCGAACAGCACCACCGGAATATTGATTCAATCCTTCATGAAGTTCCAACTGGCGGAGTGTTGTCATACAGCCAATTTCAAACTCCATTTCCGTCTCTTCAATGGTATTCAGGTGAAGCCCCGACAAATCGATGGCAGTCTGAATGCTGCCTCGTCCCATCTTCGTCCAAAGCATTCCTGCAATCACTCGATTCCGCTTTTTCTGATTCAGCTCCCACGCTTCTTCCAGGCTTTCCGGCCTTCTGTATTCCCTGATCGTAACCATACATATTTCCTTTCGTCGCAACCATTTTGTTTTCAAAATATATTATCCTGGGATTCCATCCGTAATGGTATGACTCATAATCTATTTTCAGTTTATCATATGTTTTCCCAAAAACAAAGGGACTCCCTTGGCATATTTCATCATTTCTGCTAAAATCGATATAGTTTTTTGAGTACAACGATAATTCGCACACAATTTAAGTATGAGCCCAACAGGAGGCTGCGTAATACAAATGAACATAAAAAAACAATCATCCTGCAGACTTTCTGCCGATAAAAATCTCTTCCTATATAATACAGATCAGCCCCTGCCAACTATGGGATGTGTGATTATGGCTTCCGGCCAGGGAAATCGTTTCGGTTCCAACAAACTCATGGCTGATTTTGGAGGTTCCCCTTTGATTCTTCGGATTATACGAACCATCGAAGAGCTCACCTTTTTGAAACCGGTAATCGTTACGAGGAATCCGGAAACGGCCGCCTTCTGCCAAAGCATTTCCTCAATTCCCGTGCTGCTTCACTCCATGCCTCACCGCAGCGATACTATACAGATTGGCCTTTCTTTTCTATCAGGGAAAGAACTTCCGGAGAATATCACCCTGTACACCCATCACACTACTTTCAAACCATGCCCCGAAAGAATATGCGGATGCTTCTTTTGTCTGGGTGATCAGCCCCTTCTTTCAGGAATCAGCTTAAAAAACATGGCTCTTGCATTATTGCATTTTCGTTCCGGTATTTTCCGCCTCTCCTATGAACAGCAGGATGGCAGCCCCTTGCTCTTTTCTCAGGAATATTTTACAGAGCTTCTTGACTTGCCTCAGGGAAAGGGAGGCAGTTTTCTGGCAAAAAAATATCCCGGACAGGTAATCAGGATTCCTGCCCGGAATATTCTGGAATTGTTCGACATTGATACACCGGAAGATTTATCTTTCCTCCGGGAAAAACTCTGATTATTCTTCGGTCTCTTTGGGAAGCAGGATATTCAGAAGAATGGCTACCATTGCAGCCGGAACGATACCGGAACCGCCGAAAATCAGCTGAATAGCCTGAGGCGTATTGGCAAGGATTGCAGAATTGGCACCCATACCATAGCCAACACCGAGAGCAACAGATACAATGGTAAGATTTCTTCCCGTCAGTTTTTCCTTCGTGATCAGCTGAATTCCGCTGACAACAATGGAGGAAAACATCATAACGGCTGCACCGCCCAATACAGACTGAGGCATGATCGAAACAAGAGCACCCAGTTTCGGAATCAGTCCGCAGAGAATCAGGAATACAGCACCAGCGGCCAGAGCAGTACGGTTCACAACTTTAGTCATGGCAACCAGCCCCACATTCTGACTAAAAGAAGTGTTGGGAAGAACACCAAACAGAGCAGCAAAGGAAGATCCCAGTCCATCGCAAATAACGCCGCCGGAAAGTTCCTTGTCCGTAGCTTCACGCCCCATTCCACCTTCCATTACACCGGAAATATCTCCAACCGTCTCAACGGCTGTTACGATAAACATAATAATAACCGGAAGAATCGCACGCAGGTCGAATACAGGCTTAACAGGAAGAAACTTCGGAATGGCAAACCATTGTGCCTGGGCCACTTTATCCCAGTTCAAAACCCATGCTTTGGTGTATTCCACTCCGTCAGCCGTAATTCCCGTGTGAGGCAGCACAGCCCCCATAATGGCTGCCGCAATATAGCCGGCAATGATACCAAACAAAATGGCAGATGAACTGGTAATTCCTTTCGTTCCATGTTTCAGAATCAGGATGATAACCAGAACGAAAACAGCAAGCAGAAGATTTTCCACAGAACCAAAATCCTTTGCGTTATTTCCGCCGCCGAAAGAATTAATACCAACCGAAATCAGGGAAAGACCAATAGAAAGAACTACCGTACCCGTTACTACAGAGGGGAAGAACCTTCTCAAGGGTTTCAGGAAAAATCCCAGAACGCCTTCAAAAAGACCGCCGATAATGGACGCTCCCATAATAGCACCGTAGGTCAGTACACCTCCTCCCATAGTAGCCGCAACACTGTTGAAAACTCCGATAAAACCAGAACTGGTACCCATGATAATCGGAACCTTTCCGCCTACCGGTCCAATGGAAAACAACTGAATCAACGTTACAATACCTGCGATAATCATTGCATTCTGCAATAAATGAATCTGCAAATCTGCAAATTCACCGCCTGCCAGTCCACAGGCTCCTGTAATAATCAGAAGCGGTGTCAGGTTGCCGACAAACATGGCCAATACATGCTGCAGCCCGAGCGGAATTGCCTGGGAAAGAGGGAGTTTCCCCTCATACTCATAGGCAGCACCTGAGAGTTCATTCGTTTTCTTCATACATTTTTACCTCTTTTGAATTCATTTTTCTACAGAGATTCTGCAGGTTTTTGAATATGTCAACTGTAATATATCGGGAAAACATATTCACCTATGCCCGGATAGGTACCCCTTCGATAGAGATAGATATTATTTTATAAAAGTCTCCTGCAAAAGTAAAGAATATTCGACAAATATTTACAGTTCATACCATGTCTCTTCTGCAGTCCAATTTTATAAAATGAGAAGCTTTCCGGGTTTTCTTGCCCTATGTTCTCTTTTTTGCTATGATGTGAGTATAAATGGATGATTCCCTAAAGCAGCCATTTTTAAAGAAATTACATCAGCCCCATCCCCAAAAGGGTGTCGGATGAAAGGAGAAACTTTCCAGATGAAACAGGTATCAATCATTGGCATGGGTGCCCTTGGATTAATGTATGGAAGTCTGATACAAAAACATACCTCAGATATCAATGTAACTTATATCATGGACGAAGAAAGATCCCATCGATATCAAAATGTTTCTTTCGAGATCAATGACGAAACCTTCCATTTTCAGGCTGCAGCAGCAGAAAATGCTTCTGTTGCCGATATACTGATTGTTGCGGTAAAATATCCCGCCCTGGACGATGCCATCGAACTGATGAAGAACTGTATCGGACCAAACACCGTGATCATCTCTGTCATGAACGGCATTTCCAGCGAACAGAAAATCGGTGAACGATATTCCTTCGATTCGATTGTATACACCGTAGCCCAGGGAATGGATGCCATGAAGTTCGGAAATAAACTGGTATATACAAAATCCGGTGAACTCCGCGTAGGAATCACTAAGACAGGGAATCCTGCCAAGCTGACCCGGCTCATTGAATTTTTCCGGGAAGCCGGTCTTGCATATACTCTGGAAGAAGATATTCTGCATCGTATGTGGGGAAAATTCATGCTCAATGTTGGAATCAATCAAACCTGCATGGTTTACAATCAATCCTACGGTCAGGTTCTTGCCAAAGGAGAATCCAACCGTACCTACTTTGCTGCCTGTCGGGAAGTTCTGGCAATTGCTGCTGCAGAAGGTATTGCCCTGTCGGAAAAGGACATCCAGGATTACACCGCCATACTTCAGACACTGGATCCCAAGGGATTTCCTTCCATGGCCCAGGATCGGATCAACAAAAAGAAGTCAGAAGTAGATATGTTTGCCGGTACCGTCATGGAAATTGCACAAAAACACGGAATTCAGGTACCTACCAATGAATTTCTTTATCAGCAGGTCAAGAAAATCGAGCAATACGACTAATACAAATGCTTCACTTTCAGGATATGCATCATCTGCCGTCGACCGCGGATTCCTGAGATTAACCGCATAAAAAATCCCATGGATATCATCCATGGGATAAAGTCTCTGAAATTTCTTACGGGATAAAACGATAGCCAAGGCCGCGGATGGTAATGATATGGCGGGGATCCCTGGAATTCTCTTCAATTTTATTGCGAAGACGATTGATATACACCATAATGGTGTTGTCATCGACGGCAATCAGATTTCCCCAAATATGCTCATAAATCAGTTCTTTTGTTAATACCTGATGGGGATGCTGAATAAAGAGAAGCAGTAAAGCCTGTTCCTT
>JAQXIM010000106.1 GCA_029007785.1 Clostridiales bacterium
ATTGACAGCATTTCCGTTAAAGGTCAGGTTGTTACCCTGCTGATCAGTGATGAGACTCAGGCTACGGCAAACAATAAACTGATCTATTCCGGATCCAGTCCGGAAGGCGTTCGTGAACGAAATGCTTTCGGTATCTACAACACCGGTGCCTGGTATCGTGATGAGAACGGCGTGATCCACTATGGCAAGGATGACAATGATGCCTATGAGAACAATACCACTGGTATGGGATATCAGGCTCGTGAGTGTCTGGAACTGAAACTGCGCCATGCAGATGAAGCAGAAGCAGCAGCAGAGTGCCTGGCAGACGAAAAAGGTCAGTACAATGAAGCCGGCAAGTGGGCGCCTACGGTAGATCGTCAGTTTGGTGAAGGTGCATTCCTGGATCTCTATGATCTGCAGATCCCCAGTACCGCAGCACCTGCCACCGACGGAACCGGTGACGCTTATGTTCAGGGTTACTATTACATTCCCGAAGATTACGATCCGGCCAACGGTATCGTATTTACCCTTCAGGGCAACGGTATCTCTTATTGGAAGATCGCAGATGGCTGTGACAATAAGGGATGCGGTATCACCTATGATTCTGCCACCACTTCCTGGGCCAATAAGGGTGCCATCGTGGTTAACATCCACGACCGTTCCGGATTTGGTAAAGGGGAATACAGAGATTACTATGATTTCGTAGTAGACGATGTAAACGTAATGAAATACTTCCTCGAGAAGTACGAAGTTACCGGCAATATTGTTCTGCAGGGCAACTCCCGCGGAACCTCTGCATCCAGCAGTGTCATTCAGGCTCTGGCCGGCTGTGAATACAAGAAGAACGGCAGCGGAGAACTGGTAACTCTGGATAAAGAGAAATATGATTTCCAGATCGATACCTTTATCTGCCAGAATGGTATGCTGGGACGCAACATCTGGACGGATGAAGATTATGAAACCATCGTGAAGACCGGCCTGAAGGTTTGGGTATTCGATGGCGAACAGGACACCAACAACATTGACACCATTACCAAGTATACGGCAGCAGCAGAGAAGGCTGGCTACAGTGATGAATGGATCGCAGAGAACATTCGTCTGACCGCATATCCTTCCGAACTGTATGCTTACTGGGGTGAGAGCGATCATTCCACCACCCGTATCAACGGCTGGTATTTCGATGATGCCGCTTACTATGGTTCCGACCTGCAGATCGTAGACGGCAAGATCGTTTACAACACCAAGCTGGAAGATGGCGACACTTATACCGTACTGGCCCGTGGCGCAAGCCGTGACGGCGGTATGGAAAAGACCGGTTACGAGTATAAAGTATATGATGATCTGTATCAGCAGTGGGCACTGGAAGCCAATCCTCTGGATGTGGAAGTATCTGCCATCACCGAACCTGGCCATTTCGGACAGAAGCTGAAAGCTGTTATCATCAAATACGATGAGAAGGTAGACGGAAGCAAACTGACTCAGGATTCCTTCGTTGTTCGTGCAGTGAAAGATAACCTGGCCGGAACTTTCAAAACCTCTGTGATCGAGCGTGTTTACACCAATGATAAACCGGAACTGCTGGAAAGCGGAAGCGTAGCCGGACAGTATGTGATCATTGAAACCAATGATTTTGATAAAGTAGGTCTGGTTGCCGATACTTTCTATTACAAAGACGCTTACGGTGCGAAGAAATCCATCGCTGTTCGTAAAGACCTGGACAACTGCTACTTTATCAACGTAATTCAGAAAGATGACGTGGTAGGAGAAAACGGCGAAGTAGTGGGTGAAGCTCCCAAGGCTCCCATGTACATCGAACAGGATCAGATCGACCATGACGTTCTGGATGAATTCAACTATATCTTCATCAATGATGAAGAAGCCAACGATGTTCTGAAAGAGTTCACTTTCCAGAACAACAACAATCCTTACTCTCTGAGCAGCAATACCACCAAATTTGATCACACCGCTCTGACGGACAAAGATCGGCTGGGAGACCTGAACGAAGCGACTCTGTCCGGACTTGGTGTTCGTTTCTGGTACCAGCTGCCGGATGACTATGATCCCAACAAGACGTATCCTCTGTTCCTGTTTGCTCATGGTACCGGTGAGAGCATGACCACCGCCGTAACCGGCAGCGGTGAAGTTCTTTCCAACCATGGTGCACACTTTAATATCGGATATCCTACCGGTGTGTGGGCTACCACCGAAGATTATGGATATGAAGATGTGATCGTAGTAACTCCTCAGTATTACAACGGAAACTCTCCCCGTTCCGACGGATATGAGAGAGATGATGCCTTCCGTGTTGCTCTGTGCTATGCACTGAAGAACTTCTCTGTAGATCGTGACCGTGTATATGTATCCGGAACTTCTCAGGGAGCAGGCCGTACCACAGCTCTGGTTCGTGACTGTGCCGAGTACATCACCGCTGCCATCGTACAGAACGGCGGATACAGCTCCAAGCTTTCCAATGCTGCTGATCTGGATCCCGTTGGACAGCATGAGGACATTTTCCAGTATGCAACCGATAATAACGTGGCAATCTGGTTCTTCCAGGGCGTAAATGATTTCATTTCCAAACCCCTGACTGCTGAGACCATGTACAATGCATGGATCAACAACTACAAGGAAGCCGGCAGAAGCGATGCCTGGCTGGAAAATCATACCAGATTTACTTATCTGAACAATAAGATTTATCTGGATATGAACGAAACCAGTTACCACTCCACCATGAAGCCTACCTATCTGTGGTATGCTTACTACAATGATGCACTGTACAACAGCATGTACAGTGATGCAGAAGACAGCCTGGGTGAGTACTTTGATACCAAGTATGGCAACAATGATCCCAATGGCTATGCCGGTCTGATTGACTGGGCACTTTCTCAGAGAAAATCTGAACTGAGCAAAAAAGAAGTAACGGTCAATGACATTGAGAGCATTCAGGCTTACACCGACGAGACCATG
This sequence comes from Clostridiales bacterium, assembly GCA_029007785.1. Classification (GTDB taxonomy): domain Bacteria; phylum Bacillota; class Clostridia; order Lachnospirales; family Lachnospiraceae; genus UBA3305. The sequence continues at coordinate 2,950 of JAQXIM010000106.1, forward strand.
TATGGCACCGGTGTGGTTGCTGTAGAAGTGACCTACAAAGAAGGAACCGATCTTTCCACGGTTGAAGCAGAAGATTATATCCTGGAAGACCGCGGATCTCTCAATCCTAATTTTGGTCAGATTAAGATCGCCGATATTTCCGTAAAACGTAATGTGGTTACTCTGGAGATCGCTCTGGAATCTGCAGCTACAGAAAACAACAAGCTTGTTTATACCGGAGACAATAAAGAAGGTTCCCGTGAGCGCAATGCTTTCGGTATCTACTGCACCGGCGCCTGGTATCGCGATGAAAACGGCGTGATCCATTATGGCAAAGACGACAATGACGAGTACGAAAACAATACCACCAATATGGGTTATCAGGCTCGTGAATGTCTGGAACTGAAGCTTCGCCATGTGGGAGAACCGGAAGAAGCAGCAGCTTGCCTGGCTGACGATAAGGGACAGTATGACGCATCTGGTCTGTGGCTTCCTACCGAAGATACTCAGTTCGGAGAAGGCGGCTTCCTGAATCTGTATGATCTGCAGATCCCCAGTACCGCTGCAGCTGCCACCGACGGAACCGGTGATGCTTATGTTCGCGGATACTACTATGTTCCTGAAGATTATGATCCTGCCAACGGTATCGTATTCACCATTCAGGGTCAGGGAATTTCTTATTGGAAACTGGCAGATGGCTGTGACAATGCCGGAACAGGTATCATGTATGATTCCGCTACGACGTCCTGGGCTAACTGGGAAAAATCCATCGTAGTTAACATTCATGACCGTTCTTCCGCAGGAAAAGGTGCTTACACCGAAACTTATGACTATGTTGCTGATGATGTTGCTGTTATGAAGTATTTCATCGACAAATATAGTGTAACCGGCAATATTGTAATCCAGGGCAACTCCCGTGGAACCGCTGCATCCAACAACGTAATCCGTGCTCTGGCCGGATGTGAATATCCCAAGAATGGCAGCGGTGATCTGGTTAAACTGGATAAGAGCGTTTACAATTTCGAAATCGATACCTACATCTGCCAGAATGGCAGCTTCGGCGGAAGTGCTTATACGGATGAAGTATGGGCAGCTGTTGCAGCTACCGGTCTGAAAGTATGGGCATTCGACGGTGAGCAGGACAGCAATAATATCGAAAACATTGCCAAATATCGTGCTCTGATGAAGGAAGCTGGCAAGACTGACGAATGGCTGAATCAGAACATTCGTCTGACTGGCTACACCTCCAACCTGTACTATCCTTGGGGTGAATCCGATCATTCCACTACCCGTATCAATGGTTGGTACTTCTCCCATGCTGCTTACTATGGTCCCAGCCTGACTATCAATGCCAATGGAGATATCAAATACAGTAAGAAGCTGTCTGACGGTGAAAAGTACACTCTGGAAGGCCGCGGAACTGCCGGAACCAACAGCAAAGCTGGTTATGAGTACACCGTATATGATGATCTGTATCAGGTATGGGCATTCGAAGCTGCTGAAGCAAAATAACAGAAGGCAATTTATTGGATTCGGATTATACAGTGAAAGAAGAGTCCGTAGTGACGATTTTTCCTATGATTCGGAAATCTGATTCCTGATGGGAGCATGAGATTTGATGAAGTCAGGCAGAGGAATATTCGGTTGTAATATAATTCGTATCGGTTGCCAATAATAAAACATCTGTATTTTGGGGAGTCATGTACAAATACTTGTATATGACTCCCTTTTTGTTTTTTGAATTTAGAAGAAGCTGTCAGTGATTTTACGGGTATTCTGGTCATGCGTTGTCACAAGAATGGTACAAAAATTCTTTTATATCCTAGATCTTGCATATTTCTGTATTATCGAGGAGAATCACTTCGATGAAAAATTCGTTGACTATACAATGATCGGGTGTATAATAATAACAGAAAGAAAAGAAATTTTACAATTTGCTTCCGACCGGTAATGTATTTAAGATTGAATGCTTGTCATATATGACAAGGGAGAGGAAATTTGCCTGGATTGCTGGAAGAATAGATTTCTTTCTCTGGATATAGAATGAAAATAATTGTCAAAAGTAGGAGGTATTTATTATGCAGCGTTATGAGTGCAGTCCTTGTGGATATATTTATGATCCTGAAGTTGGCGATCCTGAAAACGGCATTGCACCGGGAACTCCATTTGAGGAACTTCCTGAAGATTGGGTTTGCCCTTTGTGCAGTGCGGACAAATCAGCTTTTGAGCCGGTAGATTAATTAAAAATGGCTGCTTTCCCATGTTTTGTTGGGTCTCAAAGCTATATGTTTTCATGCAATCATGAAACACATGAGCTTTTGACCTTTATATCATTCATTGTTAGGAAAAAATAAATAACGCGGATGAAACCTTGCAGATACTACTGAGAACTGTAAGTTTCATCCGCGTTATCTATTTCTTTTTTACAATTTTGCTGAAAAATGATATGATTAAAACATCCATACTCTATGGGAAATGAAAACGGGGAGGGCTTTCACATATGGAAGAAAAGAGAAAAGAGGTACAGAAAGAAATGGATGATGCTCTTCGTAAAGAAGAACATTTGAAAGAAATATGGAAAGAAATGGGAAGTGCTGCCATTGCTTTTTCCGGTGGTGTGGATTCTACCTATCTTTTGAAAAGTGCCAGAGAAGTCTTAGGAGAGAGAGCAGCTGCGATTACGGTTTCCTCTGCATTTTTTCCGAAAAGTGAACAGAAAGAGGCAGAAGACTTTTGCAGACAGGAAGGGATTTCTCAAATCATCCTGCCTTTTGATTGTTTGGAGATGAAAGATATTCGGAGCAATCCGGAAAATCGATGCTATCATTGTAAAAAAGCGATTTTTTCCAGAATCAAAGAGACTGCAGAGGAGAACGGACTGTCTTGGGTTACAGAAGGAACGAATCAGGATGATCTGACAGATTATCGTCCCGGGCTTCAGGCCATCCGTGAACTGGGGATACGCAGTCCTCTTTTGGAGGCAGGACTAACAAAAAATGAGATTCGTTTGTTATCCAGAAAATATTCTTTGCCCACCTGGAATAAGCCTTCCTTTGCCTGTTTGGCGTCCCGCTTTGTATATGGGGAAGAAATCTCTTCGGAGAAACTGAACATGGTGGAGAGAGCGGAAGAGTATTTGAAAGGACGAGGGTTTTCCCAGATGAGAGTTCGAATTCATGGGAAAATGGCACGGATTGAAGTGCTGCCAGAGGATTTCTCTCGATTGGTGGAGCAAAGTATGAGACAGGATGTATCGGAGGTATTGATACAGATGGGTTTTTCCCATGTTTCTGTAGATCTTTCCGGATATCGTACAGGAAGCATGAATACATAGAGAAAGGAAATGCCATAATTCATTGTAATAGATGAAAATAGATGGAATGATGTGTGGTCGCTGTGACGCAAGAGTAAGAAAATCTCTGGAAGCTTTGCCTCAGGTGGACGAAGTGATTGTCAGCCATACGGAAGGAACGGTAGTGGTAAAACGGAATGCAGAGATTGATTCGGAAGTTCTGAAGAAAACAGTAGAAGATATTCTTAATTCCTGAAAACGGGACGATATTGGTTGATAATTTTAGAAAATAGAGCTACAATGGTATTAATTCGTAGATAAAAAAAGTCGAAAAAGCGCTGCCAAGGCAGTTTAATATAGAGAAAACATGGATTGTTTTAGAAACCATACAATCTATTGAGTGAAAACCGGAAGAAAGGAAAGGTTATCCGAAAATTCCGCTTAGAATGATCGGATGTGGGGGAAAATGGATGAGTAAGAACAGAAAAAATTATTGGTATTATATTTTAGGTTTGATTACAATGGCATCATTGGTACTGGGAATGTCCGGCTGCAGCAGAAAACCTACAGCAGCCAGTGTCATGATAAAGGCTTTGAAGGCATCTGCAGATATTACCATGGTATCCATGGACTGGACCATGGATATGGGTATGAGCATGTCGATTGATGTGATGGAAGAGTCCATGAATATGGATATGGATATCGAAGCAAAGGGAAATACACTTTGTGATTCTTCTTCCGGGAAAACTCATTCAACGGTAGATATGGCATTTCAGGTTATGGGAATGGATATGAATCAGCAGATGGAGATGTATACTGCCGTGGAAGACGAGACATTGACAGTTTACATGATGATGGAAGATCAGTGGGTAAAGCAGTCGGAAGAAATGGAAGATCCGTCGGCAGCAAACGTAATAGTGGAGATCAAAAATCTTCTTGCTTTTACAGACTCTTTCGTTCTTCTCGAGGATATGGCGGAGAAGAATGGGCATACCTGTTATGAATTGAAATCCACCATGGATCCGGAGGATACGGAGGATCTGATGAATTCATTTATGGATATGGATGAATTTCTGGATTCTGAACAAGGGATGGATCTGGATTCCATGAATGATAAAGTGATGGAAGTTACCCTTTATATTGATGAAGAGTCATCTCTCATTCAGGCGATGTCCTTAAAACTAATGACAGATACCCAGGCAGCAGATACGGAGAGTGATAAGGCGGAAGAAAAGGATTCCGGTCTTTCCGGTTTCTCTATGGAAATTGCAATGGAGTATCCGGAACCTTCGGAAATCGTAATTCCTCCGGAAGCTCTGGCAGCAGAAGAACAGGAGAGCATGGATCCTCTGCTGGAGACCGATACGGATGACGAGTTTTATGGACAGGGAAGCATGTTTCACGAGCTGGAGCATCCTGCGGTAATCGTTGAATTTGGTGATACAGAAAAGCTGCTTTATGAAAAAGATGGGATTAAGGTTTATCTTGTCAGAGTTTATACGGATGATGAGGATAATGGGTTTATCGATCTGAATCTGGAAAATCATTCGGATACTTCACTTGATGTTTATTCTTTAGGATTTTCATTGAATAACACCATGCTGAATGATTATGGCTTTTATGAAACCCTGCCGGCAGGTGAGAGTGTAATCAGCTGTATTTATGTTACCGGTTTGTCTCAGTATGGAATTTCGGAGATCGGTTCCTTATCTATGGGAGTGGTAGCGGCACCTACCAATGATTTCACCGATGAAATTATGGCTGATCGTGTGGAATACGTGATCGATGAGAATAAATCAGACTATAATGTTGTCTCATCCGAGGGAAAAAGGACTGTATATGAGGATGAATATATCCGGGTTACGGCTTACGCTGAGACAGCAGATGATTATATCTATCAGATTCCGCTCTGTATTGAGAATAAAACGGATACAGACTTTTTTGTCATGAGCGATTCCGCTATTTCCAGAGGAATCACAGTGAATGCCGCTTTGTATGGAGATTTATTTGCCGGCACCTGTATCTACACCTGTCTGGAATTCGATCCTTCGGAATGGAAAGAAGCCAATCTGCCCATTCCGGGTACGGTTCAGTTTGGTGTCGGCGGATATGATATTGAGAATATGAGTGGTCTGTTTTATGCAGAAATTACCATTCCGTCATCCTTGTGAAAAACGGAATCCTGATCCTGGAAGGAAGAGTATTCTATGGAGGAGGAAGATATGGCAGGAAAGACCCTGTGGTATATCATGGCAGGATAAATAGAACAGATACTGTTTTGTGAGAAATTAAGAAAGGGATATACGGAAAGATTTTCCGGCATATCCCTTTTTTCCATAATACATAAGACGCGTTAGAATTCCCCCCGATTGCGGGCTTCCAGTACATGAATGGCATGAAGATATACTTCATTGATGGGAGTAGGAATACCCAGCTCTTTTCCTAATTTTACTACAGTTCCGGAAAACAGTTCCACTTCCGTTTTTTTCTTTTGGCGGATATCCTGTAAGGTGGACGGGAGATTTTCCGGAGGAAGACGGCGGATCTGAGCATCCTGACGTTCCACATCATTCTCTGTCAAAGGAACATTTTTGGCCTGAGCGATGGCCAGCACTTCCCGCATGGCACCCTTTCTCAGCCAGTTGGCTTCTTCACAATTCTGATAAGCTCGATAAGGAAGATCCAATACGGCACTGGTCATATTCTGTCCAACATTGACCATGAATTTGAACCAGATTCCGGCCAACATATTTTCATCAATATCATAAGGAATCTGTGATCTTTCCCAAAGCTCTTTAACGGCTAAAACTTTATCAGACAGATTGGAGAGATCATTGACAGCATCACCATAATGGATGGATCCCCAGTTAGGATCAAAATCAGCAACACCATCTTTCATAACAACAGACATTCTCATATAGGAAAAGAGCATATGATCCCAGCCATAAACGGAGGCAATACGCTCCTCGCTGTCAATGCCGTTCATGACGCTGATAATGATTGTATCCGGTCCCACATAGTTTTTTATGTCAGAAATTGCCTGATCTAACCCCTGCTCCTTCACGGCTACCAGGATTAAGTCTGCTGGTGCAGAGGGGACCGTTTCCGGTTCCATTACGGGAAAACGCCAGTTGGTACCATTGATGGTTACTCCCTGATTTTCCAGACGCTCTTTCCGGGCTCCGCCTGCAATGAGATAAAAATGATCTCTTCCCAGTGTCTCGCAGAGACGGGGAGCAAAGAAGGCTCCCATGGCTCCAAGTCCAATACATGCAACATTTTGTATCATAGCTGATTCCTCCGATTGTTCTGAAGCATCTTCCATAGAAGTCACAGAAGATGCCGATGAAAAAGATATTTTCACCTGCAGCGGCCATAACTTAAGGGGAGTTTTTCTTTTCTTCACCAAATTATCCTTTGCAGGGGAGAATATATCATTATTGAAAATTTGTTTAATTATACCACGGTATAATATTAATTTCCAGTATTCTGATAAATAAGTGATATGATGCGTTGATAGCTTATCGGGAAAAGTTTCCTGAATTAGTCAGAAAGACAGATATTTTTATGATAAAACATCCATACTTACCAAATGTAAACCATAATGAATATATAGTTGACAATTAAAAACAATTGGGGTATAATATCCTTGCTGTGAGGGAGCCATTCCATTCATGACATAATCCAAAAAATCAACAAAACGGAAATTGGCATCTCGTAATTAGAAAACATCAAAGTAAAAGCGGATGCCCAGGAGGAAAAAATGCATAGTGTATCAGACGAAAAGAAAGATCAGACAAAAGTGAAATCTCTGGTTCTCATTGCTTTGATGAGTGCCGTCATTTGTGTTTTAGGACCTTTGTCAATACCGATTGGTCCGGTTCCGATTTCTCTGACCAATTTGGCTATTTATTTTATTGTATACATTCTGGGATGGAAGAAGGGAACGGTAAGTTATCTCATTTATTTGATGATCGGAATGATTGGTCTTCCCGTATTTTCATCCTTCAGCGGTGGATTGGGTAAATTGGTGGGGCCCACCGGCGGATATCTGATTGGATTCATTTTTGTGGCTCTGATTAGTGGTTTGTTTGTAGAATCTTTCCCGGAACAGCGCATTCTTCATTTTGTTGGAATGGTATTGGGAACCGTTGTGGTATATACATTAGGAACGGCATGGCTGGCATACCAGGCCAAGATGACCTTTGGTGCTGCGCTTGCCGTTGGTGTTACTCCGTTTATTGTCGGCGATGTGATCAAAATGATACTGGCAGTGGTCTTCGGGCCAAACATCCGGAGGACTCTTCAGAAAGCAAATCTGATCTGAAAACTTTGTGGTATAAAGGGAATCGTACTTCCATGACGGTTCCTTTTTTATTTTGGAAAAATATAATCTAGGTCAAAATAACGGAAAAATGACCGAATTATGGAAAGAACCCCTTGACAATCAAGGAAAAGAGGTATATAACCTTATTATGTGTTAGCACTCAAGACAAAAGAGTGCTAACAAGGAAAGCGAATCGACGGAGACAATACCGTAAATCACAATAAATAAGGAGATGTATGTTTTATGTGTAATAAAAAAGGAAGTCTTTCCATTAACAGTGAGAACTTGTTCCCTATTATCAAAAAGTGGCTGTATTCGGATCATGACATTTTTCTTCGTGAGTTGATTTCCAACGGTTGTGATGCCGTTACCAAACTGAATAAATTAGAAGGAATGGGAGAGGTTTCTTTCCCGGAAGATAGAAAAAATCGTGTTGTAGTTGTTGTCGATGAGAAGGCAGGTACACTGAAGGTAATTGATACTGGTATTGGTATGACCTTCGAAGAGGTAGATGAGTATATCAATCAGATTGCATTTTCCGGAGCAACTGCATTTATTGAGAAGTACAAAGACAAAACGACAGATGAACAGATTATCGGTCATTTTGGATTGGGATTCTATTCTGCATTCATGGTAGCAGATCGTGTAACCATCGATACTCTTTCCTGGCAGGAAGGTGCTGTTCCGGTACATTGGTCCTGTGACGGCGGTACAGAGTACGTTATGGAAGAAGGAACCAAGAAAGAAATTGGTACGGAAATTACCCTTTATATCAATGAAGACAGCAAAGAATTCCTGAGAGAGTTCCGTGCGAAAGAGGTAATTGAGAAATACTGTTCCTTCATGCCGATTGAGATTTATCTCTTTACCCAGGATAAATGGGAAAAACAGCTGGAAAAGGAAGCGGAAATTGTTGTAGAGACAGAACCGACGGCAGAAGAAGCAGAGAAGGAAGGGGAAGAGAAGAAGGAAGAGGAAAAAGCTCCGGAATCTCTCAGCGATACCTGCCCTCTGTGGACAAAGCATCCCAATGACTGTACCGAGGAGGAATACAAGGATTTCTATCGGAAAGTATTTGCTGATTACAGAGAACCCTTGTTCTGGATCCATCTGAATATGGATTATCCCTTCAATTTGAAAGGAATTCTGTACTTCCCTAAGATCAACAATGAGTATGAATCCGCCGAAGGCACCATTAAGCTTTACAACAACCGGGTATTCATTGCGGACAATATTAAAGAAGTTATTCCCGAATTCCTGCTGCTGCTGAAAGGTGTAATCGATTGTCCTGATCTGCCTCTGAATGTTTCCAGAAGTGCACTGCAGAATGATGGATTTGTAAAGAAAATTTCTGATTATATCACCAAGAAAGTAGCAGATAAGCTGAATTCTCTTTTCAATACCGAACGTGAGACATATGAAAAATACTGGGATGATATTCATCCTTTCATCAAATATGGATGCCTGAAGGATGAAAAGTTCTATGATCGGGTAAAGGATAGTCTCCTCTTCAAGAATCTGGACAGCAAATATCTGTCACTGAAGGATTTGATGGAACTTCCTGCTGTGGAGGAAGCTGTTCCCGGAGCAAAAGAAGATGATCCTAAGGTAGAAAAGATTCATGTTGCTTATGTAACCGATGAGATTCAGCAGGGTCAGTACATTCGTATGTTCAAGAATGCCGGTATGGATGCAGTAATTCTTCCGACTAATATTGATACTCCTTTTATTACCTTGTTGGAGCAGAAGACAAATAAACTGAAATTCTTCCGCATTGATGCAGATGTTGAGAATGCTTTGAAGGCAGAGGAAAAAGAAATTCCTGCTGAGACCACGGAAGGTCTGACGGAAATTTTCAATAAAGCACTGGGAGAAGAGTATCCCAATGTTACCATCAAGGTTGAGAATCTGAAGGATGAAAACGTACCGTCCATGATTACTATGTCGGAAGATGGCCGAAGAATGCAGGAAATGATGAAGATGTACGGACTTTCCGATATGAGCCAGGCGGCACAGGTTAATTTGGTTCTGAACGCAAAGAATGATCTGGTAAAATATATTCTGGAAAATAAAGAAGGCGAGTATACGGATTTGTTCTGCCATCAGCTGTATGATCTGGCAGCTATTAGTCATCAGCCTCTTACTGCGGAGAAAATGACGGAATTCATTGCCCGCAGCAATCAGATTATGATGCTCCTTGCAAAATAATCGGTTTAGGATTCTGAAAACAGATAAATCGAAAAAAGGTACCAATAAATAAAGAATAAATAAAAGCAGTACAAATATAAACAGTACGAATATAAACAGTACAAATAAAAACAGTACAAATAAAAACAGGATCTCTTGCTCCTTGTGCGGACAAGATGATCCTGTTTTTGCTTCGTGAAGATTCTCTTTCTTGCTTTGTGAAGATTCTCTGTAAACCTGAAGGTATCAGGTTTTAACGTTTTTGTGGAAATATAAGGATTACTATATGCAAAGGGATTTCATTTGTTCAAAAAGCTTCTAGGATATTATAACAGGTCCTCTGCGGTATGAATCCGGCAGTAAAAGTCCTGTTTTTTCCCAGAGAATATGGCGATAAATATTATCTGCCCGTATATCGTGGGAGAACCAGGAAGGGTCTGCATCAGCCATTTTAGTTACGATAGGAATGGATGAAGAATCCTGGAGACGGCGCATCAAAGGTGTACCGGTACGGAACCCCAGAAGATGGACGGCAGGAATGGGGGCTGGTATTTCAGGTATCCGGAGCATGGTGTGAAGCAGTGCCCGATTGACTCTGGTACGTGTCATATGTCGGGATTTTATCCGATCTGCCAGTTCGGAAAAGGTGAGGTCGGGAGTGGATTGGGCCAGAGTCCGTATGGCAAGATCATTGGACATATCCTGCCATTGGGACAATTGAGCAGGATCCGCAGTCTGAAGTGCATAGTAAAGGAGGGAAGAAAAGTCATCCGCATGCAGGTGGTAATCCAGATCAGGCCAACAGAATTCAGGAATCTGAGCCCAGACAGGGTGATCTTCGGAAGGCAAATCCAGGGCAGAATTACGGGGAAATGCCTGGCGAATGGCAGATGCCGATGCCATGGAGGCCGGAGAAAGCTCCTGGGAATGGTAGCTTTCTCCGGAACGAAGGAGTCCCCAGGGACGGATGGAACTGTGATTCCTTTGTAATGCTTTCAAATACTCAATGGCAAGAATATTATTCGGTTCCCGAAGAATCTGCCTGCTTCCGGGAATCTGTTCTTCAGCAGCGATTTCTCTGGCTGCGGGAAAGGAACGTCCACGACGAAGTTCATCCTGTAAACGTTTCTGATAGGAAGGAGGTTCTTCCAAAAATAATCGGGCAAGACGTTCCGGAATCCTGGAATCTGAACATTCACAGCCATAAAACAAATCCGTTACAATCTGACATTTGTGGAGAATTTCCACAGCACCGGAGGCAAAACGTTCTCCGGAGCCGGTGGCATAACTGATGGGGAGCTCTAATACAATATCCGCACCTGCCATAAGAGCCATCCGGGTTCTTCTGTATTTGTCTACAATGGCGGGTTCTCCCCTTTGAACGTAATTACCGCTGAGAACAACCAGAACTCCGTCGGCTCCTGTTGTTTTTTTTGCCTGCTGCAAATGATAAAGATGTCCCCGGTGAAACGGATTGTATTCTGCAATGATACCGACAATCTTCATATAGGGATCCTTTCCTGTGATTTCTTTCATTTCAGATGGATTATATCGCGAAATACTATTTTGCACCAGATTATCCGCTCATTTTTCTGCGAAAATGGCTGCTTTCTCATGTTTTTCGGGACCCATAGACATAGAATTTCATACAGGAATGCATTTTATGTACATTTGTCCCTTGGCTCATTTTATTGATGAGTCTGTCACAAAGATGCACTTTTTTCCAAAAAAAGACTGGGAAGGCAGAGGAAGAATGAAAAATAGACTTGTCGAAAGGACGGAAAATGTGTATACTGATTACGATAGAAGATTAGGGTTGAGTCTCATTGGAACGAATGCAGTAAAGATTCGTTTTACGGAGAGGCCCGTCAGGTCATGGGAAATGAACTGAACCAGTTTGGTAAAATCTTCCTATGGCATTCAGATTTCTTTCGTTGGAAAGGAATCTGAAATACCAAGAGCCAAGATCCTTTGGCTCAACACCTATGAGATAGAATTTTTCCCAAGAAGGAAAGGAGAAAATGAAATGAGTTTTATTGATACCCTGAAAGCAAGAGCTGCTGCTGACAAGAAAACGATTGTTCTTCCGGAGTCTATGGATGCTCGTACCTATGAGGCTGCTGAAAAAATCATCAAAGAAGGTTTCGCAAATGTTGCCATCGTTGGTACTCCTGCTGAAATCGAAAAGTTTGGTGCAGGATTTGATCTGACAGGTGTTACCGTTGTTGATCCTACTACCAGCGACAAGACTGCCGGTTATGTAGATGCTCTGGTTGAAATCAGAAAGAAAAAAGGCATGACTCCTGAGCAGGCGAAAGAACTTCTTCTGAAAGATTATCTGTACTATGGTGTTATGATGGTTAAGATGGGTGATGCAGACGGAATGGTTTCCGGTGCTTGCCACTCCACCGCTGACACTCTGCGTCCTTGCCTGCAGATTCTGAAGACCAAACCCGGTACGAAACTGGTATCTGCATTCTTCCTGATGATCGTTCCGGATTGTGAATACGGTGAGAATGGTACCTTCGTATTCTCCGACTGTGGACTGAACCAGGATCCTACTGCTGATGAGCTGGCATCCATCGCTAATTCTTCTGCAGAATCCTTCGAAATGCTGGTTGGAAAACCTGCAAAAGTTGCAATGCTGTCCCATTCCACCAAGGGAAGTGCAAAGCACGATCTGGTTACCAAAGTTACTGATGCTGTAGCTGCCGCTCATGAACAGTTCCCGAATCTGAACCTGGATGGTGAATTCCAGCTGGATGCTGCTATCGTTCCCAGCGTAGGTGCTTCCAAAGCTCCGGGCAGCCCCATTGCCGGTCATGCCAACACCTTGATTTTCCCGAACCTGGATGCAGGTAACATTGGTTACAAGCTGACCCAGAGACTGGCTAAAGCAGAAGCTTATGGCCCGGTTACTCAGGGTATTGCAAAACCTGTAAATGATCTGTCCAGAGGATGCTCCGCTGACGATATCGTTGGTGTTGTAGCTATCACGGCTGTACAGTGCCAGGCACAGTAATTTGACGGATACCTTACATATGAAAAGGTAAATCGGATGGATCAGTCTGTTCATCCGATTATGATAACAGCATACTGGTATTCTCATTTCCTTTAAGGAAATGGAAACGGATCTGGTATACCGGGAAATGCGTCTGGAAAGATGTGTTTCCCGGTTTTTCGCAAAATTTTCTTTCCGGACACAGAGAAATGAAAGAGCAAAGGCGATTTTACAGAGTCCTGAGTGAGATCATGAATGCTTGGGAATTATTCGATTATATGGTACGGATACAAAGAAAATTTCATGGTTCTGAACAACAAAAAATGAAAATAATGATTGACAAAGTATTGTTTGATATGTATAATATGAAAAGTACGGTTTGAATACGTGAATCATTACATTACGATAGGAGGGTGGATCCGATGTCTATTTGTCCCAAGAATAAATCCTCTAAGGCAAGAAGAGACAGCCGCAGAGCTAATTGGAAAATGAGTAATCCTACTTTGGTTAAATGCAGCAAATGTGGTGCTTTGATGGTACCTCACAGAGTATGCAAATCTTGTGGTTCTTATAACAAAAAAGAGATCATTACTCAGGAGTAATTCAGAAAAAGAGTAGGGCCTTTCGGTTTTCGAGAGGCCTTTTCTAATGCGTGAGAACAGTATGTTTACTGAAATAAGCAAGGGCGAAAGGATACATGATATACAGAGTGTATCCTTTCATTATATATACAATTATATTTTGGATGAAATTGTGAACATTTGCGTAATTTTCAAAAAAGAATCAGGAAAATACTTGCATTTCATTTATTCAGACGGTAGAATTCTAATGTGTCATTCATGAAAAGTCTGGAAGTATGATAAGAAACAAATGATTCTGTTTTTAGACTGGGTGAATCACGAACATTGAAAGAGAGACCGTCCAATGGACGGTATTATTCATAATTTTATGATATAGGTGGGAAGAGATGCGTAAGAATATGGACGATAAATTTGACGATTTTGAGGATGTAACGGTCGATCTCTCCAATAAAAATCAGGATGACGGTTTTCTGGAGATCTCCCTGGATGACGATATGATGGAAATGGCAGACAGCAGGACGAAGAAAAAGTCAGGTTATACGGATCTGTCCAGAGGCAGCCAGGATCCTTCGGATGATTTTAAGGTAGAGGATTTGGAAGAAGAAATTCCGCTTCCCAAAATAAGAATGACGGAAACAGGAGGAGAACTTGGAGAGGAAATTATCCCGGATCCTTTTTCATCCAAGTCTTCAGTAAAATCGGAAATGAAGGACTCTGTTCCTGAAAAAGAGATAGCTGTGAAAAAGTCTTCATGGGAAGAGGAACTAGCTGACATGAAAGAAGAAAAAACCGGTGCAGCAGATGAAGATGATTTTAAAGAGATTCGAATGCACAGCCGGGGAGATATTTTGTCGGAAGAGGAAAAGAAGCGTCAGCAGGCGAAAAAGGAACAGGAAGCAGTAGACAATCTGGCTATGACGGTTGGTCAGGCGACTGAGAATTATCTGGATCATATCGATGAGATGGATGAGGATGCTTCAGAGGTAGAAGAAGCAGTTTCACGAAATCCGGTAGCAGAAGAGATTCGAATGCGAGCCGCTGCTAAACCGGAAGAAAATCCGTCCCGCCGTCGTGGCAAACGGTTCCGCCGTCGTGAGGAAGATACAGAAACGGAAACTTCCCAGGACGAATATGATGAGAAAGAACGCTGGGATTCGGATGACGAAGAAGTCAATCGTCGAAATTATGATGAATCGTATGATGAGGACGATTACGATGATTATGATGAACCAGACGATTACGATGATGATTACTACGAAGAAAATGAGAAAGGCAAAACCAACAAGAAAAAGATTGCACTGTTTGGAATTGCCGGTGTTGCTGTTTTAGGTATTTGTGCCTTTACTGTCGGCATCTTAATGCAGAATCAGCAGAAAATCAATTTTTATCGAACTCATTTTCTTCCCAATACCATAATCAACGGAATTGACTGTGGTGATAAATCACCGGATGAAGCAAAAGAAGCCTTTGCTGATGTGATTGACCAGTATACGCTGGTGATTACCGGTCGGGATGACGATGTAGTTCTCAGCAGCGATGATGCAGAGATGACTATGAATTTTGATGTGGATTTTTCTCAGCTTCTGAATCAGCAGGATCACAGCAAATTCCGGGAAGCTGAAACAAATCCGGAAAACTATACTATTACGACAGCTGTTTCCATTAATGAAGATAGTCTGCGTGGAAAAATATCCTCTTTAGATATGTTCATCGGTATGACGGAATCGAAGAGTTGTGAGATTACCTACAACAGCAGCACGAATTTGTACGAGCTTCAGGATGGCATTCGGGGAAATATGGTGGATGTGGAAGCAGTATCTGATCGAGTGGTGGAATGCTTCTCCACTTTGGAAACGACTCTTGATCTGGAAGCCGAAGGCTTTTATGGCGATTTTGCCGATGTTACGGATGAGGTTCGTGCTTCGGTAGATGATATGAACCGTTGTATGCGAGCTTCCATTGAACTTGATTTTGATGATGCCGGTTCCGAGTCTTTGGAGATGACGGAGATCCAGAAGTGTTTGAAACTGGATGATGACTGCATTCTCCAGTTTGATACCACCCCGCTGAAAGAATGGGTAAAAGGACTGGCTGATAAATACGATACTTATGGAAAATCCCATGAGTTCTACACCACATCCGGCTTCAATATTCAGGTAAACGGCGGTACATATGGATGGAAGATGGATCAGGACGCTACCGTCGCTGCCATTCAGACAGCTCTGCTTGCCGGTGAAAGATGGCATGAAGAACCTACATATTCTCAGAAAGCAGAAAGCCATACCGGAAGTGATGTGGGTAATACTTACATTGAAGTAAATCTGAATTCGCAGAAAATGTACTATTATGAAAATGGTGTTCTTCTTATTTCCAGTAATGTGGTTTCCGGTGATGTATCCGATGGAAATATCACTCCCACTGGTGTTTACATGATCTACTCCATGGAGCGGGATTATGTTCTTAAAGGGGAAAACAATTCTTATAATACGAAAGTCTCCTATTGGATGCCTTTCTATGGGGGATATGGTTTCCATGATGCTTCCTGGAGAGACAGCTTTGGCGGCGATATCTATTTGACGAATGGTTCCCATGGCTGTGTAAATCTGCCTTCCAGTGTGGCTGCAGAGTTATATAGTTCCATTTCAGAGGGAACACCGGTTATTATTTTCGGTGGAGAAACTTCCTATACAGATGTGCCGGAATCCTCCACGACTCAGACATCGACGACTCAGGCCCATGCCACCCAGGCACCGACGACTCAGGCGCCGACGACTCAGTCACCGACGACTCAGGCACCCACCACCCAGGCGCCTACAACCCAGGCACCGACGGAGCAGGAACCGACGGAAGAACCGGATGAACCGACGGATGATCCGGAACCTACCGAAGAACCGGAAGTGGATCCTACCAGACCGGAAGAATAGACGGGTTGTCCCGGTAAAGAAAAAGTCAGGTTGACTTTTTATATATTTCTACAGAAAAAATGAATAGTCACTGAGAAAAGCACTCCATCATAGAGTATTAATAAACCTGTGATGGGGTGCTTTTTTTGAAAACATTTCCGAAACCTCTCAGTAGTACAGAGGAAAAGAAATGTCTTGAACGTCTGGAGCAGGGAGATCCCAGAGCAAGACGAGAACTCATCGAGAGAAATCTGCGTCTGGTAGCACATGTGGTAAAAAAATACAATTTGCCAGAAAGAGATCTGGAAGATATGATTTCGATCGGTACCATTGGTTTAATAAAAGCCGTGGATTCTTTTCAGACAAACCGCGGCAGCAGGCTGGCAACTTATGCTGCCAGATGTATAGATAATGCTATCCTCTCGCCCATGCTTCATGTTTCCTCGCCTGTTTTCTCCAGGGAGGCAGATCTGATAACTGCATCCAACAACTGAACCTTCTGCTCGGAAGGACAATTCAGTTTTTTTATATACTGATGGACCATATCTGCGTGGATACCGGCAACACGTTCTGCCAGTTCACGCTGATCTTCTGTAGTTTTTGGATAATGGACAATTACATTGATTGGAGCATTCCTTTTTTCGATACCACGCACCTCCCTCAGTAATTCAATTTATGAAGGAAAAGTTGTCAGCTATTCCCACGATATCGTGCTTACTTTCCTATATTTTCATGATGAATAAATGAAGATGAAGCAGCAAGCTGTACGGTCACATCCATTGTCGGGATATCGATTTTCATAAGTGTGATACTCTGCGTAGGAGGCATCCTATGCCTTTGGGGCCAGGAACGAAGAGCGATTCCATCAGTCCGTGCGTTTTGCCCTGAAGGGATCCCTGTTTCTGACTGTTCTGGTAGCAGCAGTCTACATCCTGTTATCCAAGCCGCTGATCCTATTGTTTAATCAGAATCCAGTTATTGTAGACTATGGGAAATGGCTGCTGATATCTCAAGTGATTTTATACCCGGCCTTTGGCCTGTGCTATATGATGACCATAACCTATCAGATCATTGGTGCTTCTCGGTACGGACTCTTCCTGTCAGTGATTCGACAAGGTCTGTTTTATGTTCCTTTCATTTTGCTTCTGCCAAAATTTCTTGGTGTAACAGGCATTTATTTCTCTCAGCCGGCAGCAGATATTTTGACTATATTTGTTTGCCTGCTTTCAATTAAACCGATGAAACGTACCGCATCTCATAATATGGGGAAAGAATAAGAGTGATAAAATAATGAAACCCGATACCTTATTACCATCAGCGGCTAATAAGGTATCGGATTTTTGCTGTTCTTATCATGGATGGAATGCTTTATGATATGATAACAAAGCCCTCTTGAAGGTTCTTTCTATAAAAGGATGAGTACGTCAATAAATCCTTTGTAGAATCTGAGTTATTTCCCTGATTGATCAGGCCATGTTTCTGGATTTTTGCCTTTTTGCATAATAGGTCAATCCCAGGATAAACATCATATCGATGATTACCACGACAACAATGGAAGCCATACCGGAGTAGATACCGGCTGCGTCAGCAATTCTGCCGATGACAGAGGGCATCAGTATGGAACCCAGACTTGCCAGTGTCAGCATGAAGCTCCAGGCGAGAGGGGATTTCTTAATCGAATCGCCGGCAGTGGATACGGTAGTAGGGTAGATGCCAGCCATGCTGTAACCAAAGCCCATAATACCGATAATAATCTGAGGTGTGGATTTGGCTGTAATTACTACCAGGAAAAAGGCTACCAAACCGGCTCCCATGATGCGGAGCAGCGTGGTTTTCGGTACTCGGGTGGCTGCCCAGGCTACAGTCAGACGGCCTGCCAGAATCATAATCCACTGTATACTAGCCATCAGCTGAGCAGCTGCCGGCTGCAGCAGACCAGTGTCTTTGAAATAGGTAACCATCCAGCCGATGACACCCTGCTCTGCACAGAGATAAAAAAACAGGGTGGAAGTACACAGGATAAACAGAGGATCACGGAAGAACTCAAAAGTCTTTTTCTGAGTTGTTCTTTCAGATTTCTGTTCTTCCACCGGAATCAACCAGTAGAGAATCCAGCTGAGAAGACCCATGGACAGCATAAAGAACGCGGCATAAATCCAGTTGGCAGGCTGATTGGCAGTGAGAGCGGCAAGAATCAAAGGGAAGAGGAAGGCACCGATGGAGAACATGGCGTGAAGTCCGTTCATGATGTCGGCCCGTCCGGGAGCGATGGCATTGATCGTGAAGTTATTAAAGTTACTGGTGGCACCACGGGCCAGACCGGTCATGGTAAATGCGGCAATCAGTGTCAGATTGTTTCCGCCAAAAATAATCAGGATGAAAGCCAGTGCGAAAAATATATTGAAGATCAGGATACTTTTCTTGCGTCCCAGCATCATAGCGAAGGTACCGGCGAAGAAACTGGAGCAGAAATTACCTACGGAGTGCATACTGACCAGAAGACCGCAAAGGGCATAATCCAGACCTCTGGCATCCCGAATTAAAGGCATCAGAGATCCGACAGACAGGGCTAACATACCGTTGAAAATAAAGGTAATATAGCTGAAAAGCAATTGCTTTTTAAGAATCGGATCCATCATCAGTTCTTTCATCATTAATCCTCCTGTAAGCTAACACATGTTCATTCACTTTAACATAAAGAGATATAAAACACAACTGAATAATTACTGTTTCCCAATAATTTCGATTACCGTATTCACCAATCATAGATCTTGTTATTTTGCAGAGGCTGCAAGCTATAATGAAATAAAGGATATCGTAACCGGGAGAAATGTCGGATGCGAAAAAATGAGAATTGTATTGCCATCTATTCCCGAAAATCAAAATTTACCGGAAAAGGGGAAAGTATCAGTAATCAGGTAGAATTCTGCAGAGAATATGCTCATTCCCATTTTGAAAATATTCCATTGGATCAAATCTTTGTTTATGAAGATGAAGGTTTCTCCGGGGGAAATCTTCATCGCCCGGATTTTCAGAAAATGATGGAAGCGGCAAGGAAACGAAAATTCAAGGCGATCATTGTGTATCGTCTGGATCGTATCAGCAGGAATGTCAGCGACTTTTCCGGGCTGATTGAAGAACTGTCACATTTAGACATTGCTTTCATTTCCATTAAAGAACAGTTTGATACCAGTACCCCCATGGGAAGAGCCATGATGTATATTGCATCGGTTTTTTCTCAGCTGGAACGGGAAACTATTGCCGAGCGGATTCGTGACAATATGCATGAATTGGCGAAGACTGGGCGCTGGCTTGGAGGCATAACACCAACGGGCTATGGTTCTGAAGCGGTAAAAAGTGTTTCCATTGACGGAAAGATGAAAAAATCCTGTATGCTGAAGTTGATTCCGGAAGAAGCAGAAATTGTCAAAACAATTTTCGATCTGTATGTGGAAACGGATTCTCAGACAATTACCGAGGCGGAGTTGATGAAGCGGGGCATTAAAACAAAAAACAATAACTATTTCTCACGCTTTGCCATTAAGGGAATTCTGCAGAATCCGGTTTATATGATTGCTGACCGGGAGGCATATGATTATTTTGTGAAAATGGATGCAGATTTGTTTTCAGACAGAAAGGAGTTTGATGGTATTCACGGTATGATGGCTTATAACCGTACCAGTCAGGAGAAAGGGAAAGTCACAGAATACCTTCCTCCCAGCAAATGGATTGTTTCTGTTGGCAGGCATAACGGTATCATCCCCGGTAAAGTATGGGTCAAAGTGCAGGAATCTCTGATACGAAATCAAACCAAATCTTATCGGAAACCTCGCAGCAATGAAGCGCTGCTTACCGGTTGTCTCTATTGTGACTGCGGAAGTCGAATGTATCCCAAGCTCAGCCAGCGCAGGTTGGGCAATGGCAAACGAGTGTACGACTATGTGTGCAAGATGAAGGAACGCAGTCAGGGCACTCTTTGTCATGGGAAGAATGTCAATGGCAATCGACTGGATCTGGTTGTTATGGAACAGATCAAAAAGCTTAATGGTAACAGGAAGACTTTTTTGAATCAGCTGGGAAAAAATCCCGGGTTTTATACAGAAAAGAGTGTTGATTGCGCAGACCATCTGACAGCTTTGCGGCGGAACAAAACAGAAACGGAAAAGAAAATGGAAGGATTGGTAGACCTCTTTATTGACCTGGAAGATGGCGCTCTCAAAAATCATGTGGCAAAACGGATCGAATTGCTGAATCAAAGTATGATGGATATGGAGCTGCAGATCGGAGAACTGGAAGGACTGCCTTCTCAATATGTCCTCAGCGGAGCAGAGTTTGAGGCAATGTGCAGGTTTCTGACGGTGTTTCAGGATAGTATAGATGAAATGACACTAGAACAGAAGAGAGGAGTTATCCGGAGTCTTGTGAGTAAAGTGATTTGGGATGGCATCGATGTCCACATAATTTTATTCGGTGCATCGGAGGAGTAATTGTATACGATTTCCATTAGTTTTTCCGAACCTAATATTTTGACACATTTAACTAAAGAAAATTTCTCGTATCTTTCTGTAAAATTTTGTAAAATAGAATCAAGAACAGGAAAAAAGGAATTTTAGGGGAAGGAATTATAAATAAATCGGAAAAAGGAGAAATTTGGATATGACTATACATTCAGGACTAAAAGAGACTTATGAAATCAGAAGTCTGACAAAAGAGGAGATTCCGGAGGCTCTTGCTCTCATATGGGATGTGTTTTATGAATATGTATCGCCGGATTATTCCGAAGAAGGAACGGAAACGTTTCGCAATTGTTTACATGATGAAGCATACCTTGCAGGGATCGTTTTTTATGGAGCCTTTGACGGAAAGACGATGACTGGGGCAGTTGGCATTCGGCCGGAAAGAAGACATATCTGTTTTTTCTTTGTTAATGGAAAATACCATAGAAAAGGAATCGGTACAAAACTGTTTCAGCTGATGATTCAGAATTATTCCGGAGGACCTTTCACGCTGAATTCTTCTCCCTATGGTCTGCCGTTTTATGAAAACTTAGGATTTGCGGCTACAGATCAGGAACAGATCATTGACGGTATAAGATTTACGCCGATGAAATATACAGCAAATACGGAGAAAAAAATTTGTCCATGCAAGCGTGTAAATTGCCTCAGATACGGGGACTGCACAGCCTGTATGGAATATCATCATAGTTCGAGACGAAAACCTATGACTTACTGTGAAAAACTGGAAAGAAAAGCGGAACGCAGAGGTAAGAAGTGAATCCGATCAAACAATACTATAGTTGGCTTGGATTGGACGCAGGAAATGGATTCAGAAACGAAATAGAAAATAAAAATAAAATAGGAATTCAAAGTATCCGGAAAGAAGGCAATCATGAAAATAGTAATTATTCATGGACAGAATCATAAAGGAAGTACATATATGGCAGCAAAACAGCTTGCAGATAAGATTGTCGGGGAACAATGCGAGTTTTTCCTTCCGAAAGATTTTGATAAGCCTTGTCTCGGCTGTTATACCTGTTTTCGTACGGATTTGACCCAATGTCCTCACTATAAAGAATTGGAACCTCTGATGACAGCGATGTTAGAAGCGGATGTTTTGATTTTTGAGAGTCCTGTATATGTATACCATGCCACGGGTCAGATGATGAGTTTTCTGGATCATTTTGGTACCTGGTGGATGATTCACAGACCCAGAACAGAAATGAGCAGAAAGCAGGCCGTGGCCATCTCCACCGCTGCAGGCGGTGGTATGAAGAGTACGGTAAAAGATATGGCAGACAGTTTGGAGATGTGGGGGATCTGCAGAGTATATAAGCTGGGAATTGCAGTACAGGCAACAAAACCGGAGGAAATTCCTGAAAGGATACAGAAAAAAATTCAAAAGAAGACGAATCTTCTGGCTGGCCGGATTCGCGAAAAGGAAAAGGTGTGTGGCTGTAATGGACGGGCCAAGAAGTGGTTTTATCTGATGCGTCTTGCTCATAAGGCTCCGGAACATATGGAGCCTGATTATTCTTATTGGGAAGATCGGAACTGGCATGGGAAAGGAAGACCCTGGATTCCATCATAAAAGGAGAAACTCTTTTGTGAGAGAATAGCAAATGAGATCCTTATGACACTTCGTTCTGATCGGAAATATCGCCGTGATGTTTCTTTATATGAACCTATCGGAACGGATAAGGAAGGCAACGAGATTTGTCTTGTTGATGTTGTGGAAGTGCCGGAACAAAATGTGGTGGAGAAGATTTATTTTTCAGATACAGCCAGCTATCTGGGACGAATGATGCCCAAAATTCTGACGGAACGGGAATACTGGATATTACAGAACCGATACGGTTTATGGGGGATAAAACCAATGACTCAGAAAGAAGCCGCTCTTCAGCTGGGAATCAGCCGCAGCTATGTGAGCCGGATAGAAAAGAGAGCTTTACTCAAATGCCGGAACTGTCTGGAAGCCAATACATTTCAATAGAGACAAATACCAATACATTCAAATAAAGGCGAATGACTTGTTTTAGGTAAGAAAAGTTGATATACTTATTAAATATCAGTTGAAGATGGGAACCTGGTTCTCAGAAAAGATTGCTGATAATACTCAATGATTTCATGGTCGTTATCGCGACATCTTGTTTGGCTTTCTGTGTTTCAGCAGAAAAGGAATATTTTGAATAAGAACAGGAGGAACCAATGAAGAGAACAGATTTTACCATACCTTCCTCTGATGGAAGAACAAAACTTCATGGTGTGTATTGGAAGCCGGAAGGAGACATTTGCGGAGTACTTCAGTTGGCTCATGGCATGGTGGAACATATCGGACGATATGAAGAAATTGCAGAGTTCATGACAGAGTCCGGATTTGCTGTCATTGGTCATGATCATCTGGGGCACGGCAGTTCCATTAACAGTGAGGATGATCTGGGATATTTTGCAGAACAGAATGGGGATGCCTGTCTGATTAAAGATATGCATCGGATTACGTATGTTGCCAAAAAACTGTTTCCTGATCAGCCGGTTTTTGTACTGGGTCATAGTATGGGATCCTTTATTCTGCGTCGCTATCTGACACGTTTTGGAGATGAGATTCAGGGAGCTGTTATCTGCGGTACCGGTAATTTTGGTCTGACGGAAATCCGCATGGGCCAGGCTTTGGCGTCTTCCCTGCGCAAAAAATACGATGCCCATTATCGCAGCAATCTTCTTCAGGGGATAGTACTTGGACCAATGGCTGCTCAGTATGACAATCCCATTCGAAAGAGCTCCTGGTTATCAAAAAATGAAGAATCTGTCCGGGCTTATCGGGAAGATCCCCTCTGTGATTTTGTATTTACCGTCGGTGCCTACCAGGACTTCTTCCGTATTTTAGAAGACTTGGCAAAAGAGAAGGATTTTGAAAGGATTCCCAGAGAACTGCCGATTCTTCTGGTATCGGGAATGGATGATCCTCTGGGAGGTTATACAAAGAAAGTGCTGGACGTCTATAATCATTTTGTAGCCATGGGAATGAAAGATGTGGACATTTATTTGTATCCGGATGATCGCCATGAAGTACTGAATGAACTGGATCGGGATCAGGTTCATGCAGATATTCTGAATTGGATGGAAAGAAGAATCGATAATTGACAGAAAGAATTCTTTATATGAAGTGTTTTGTTTCGGAGGTGAAACAATGAACATTCGAGAACAGCAGGAAGAGCGAGAAATACAGAATTTGAGTCCCTACGCAGCATTCAGCAAAAACAGCCGGGGACGTGATCGGGAAGAAGAACCCTGCGATATCCGTACGGTTTATCAGAGGGATCGGGATCGAATCATTCATTGCAAATCCTTTCGGCGTCTGAAACATAAAACTCAGGTGTTTTTGGATCCTACCGGGGATCATTATCGGACCCGGTTGACTCATACACTGGAAGTTGCTCAGATCGCAAGAACGATTTCCCGGGCCCTCTGTCTCAATGAGGATCTGACGGAAGCCATTGCTCTGGGACATGATTTGGGGCATACACCCTTTGGCCATGCAGGTGAGCGTGTTCTGAATGAGATTTGCGAAGAAGGCTTTTCTCATTATCAGCAGAGTGTTCGTGTTGTGGAGCTTCTGGAAAAAGACGGTGCAGGATTGAATCTGACCTGGGAGGTACGGGACGGGATTCTCAATCATCGAACCAGTGGAAATCCCAGCACCATGGAGGGAAAAGTAGTTCGATTTTCCGATAAAATCGCATATATTAATCATGATATTGATGATGCCATCCGGGCGGGAATTTTGTCAGAATCCATGCTTCCGGGAGAATATACCAGAGTCCTGGGTACTTCCGTTCGTGAACGGCTGAATACATTGATTCACAGTGTGATTGAGGAGAGTCTTGGAAAACCGGACATTTTGATGAATGAAGATGTTCAGGCTGCCATGAGCGGACTGCGCTCTTATATGTTTGAAGCTGTTTATACCGGAAGTGTTCCCAAGAAGGAAGATATCAAGGCACAGCATTTACTAAAAGAATTGTATTACTATTACATGGATCATATGGAAGAAATGCCGACAGAGTTTCTGAATCTGATTTGGATTCATCATCAGCCGCTGTCCCGTGTGGTCTGTGATTATATTGCAGGAATGACGGACAATTATGCCACTTCTCTTTTTCAGAAATTATTTGTCCCCAAATCCTGGTAAAAAACGGGAGGTTCTTCATGTATTACCCAGAGGAACTGGTGGAAGAGATACGGACGAAAAACGATATCGTTGCTGTCATTTCCCAGTATGTCAGACTGACAAAAAGGGGCGGCAATTATTTCGGAGTTTGTCCCTTTCATAATGAGAAAACGCCCTCCTTCTCTGTAGCACCGGCAAAGCAGATGTACTACTGTTTTGGCTGCGGGGCAGGAGGCAATGTCATCACCTTTGTGATGGAATATGAACATTATACCTTTGAAGAAGCGTTAAAATACCTGGCAGAAAGAGTGGGCGTTGCTCTTCCGGAAGGGGAGGCTACTGAGGAACAGAAGAAACGGGCGGGAGTCCGAAGCAGTCTTCTGGATATCAACCGGGAAGCTGCCACATTTTATTATTATCAGCTGAAAACAGAACAGGGAACCCGGGCCAAAAAGTATCTGACAGGCCGTGGATTGTCGGAGGAAACCATTCGAAAGTTTGGATTGGGTTACTCTCCCATGTACGGAAATACTTTGTATCAGTATTTGCGGAAGAAAGGGTACTCGGATTCCCTTCTCAGTCAAAGCGGACTCGTAAAAATCTCGGAAAAAGGAGTAAACGACCGTTTCTGGAACCGGGCTATGTTTCCCATCATGGATGGAAACAGCCGGGTCATCGGATTCGGCGGCCGCGTTATGGGCGAAGGAGAACCAAAATATCTGAATTCTCCGGAGACCATTCTTTTTGATAAGAGCCGTAATCTGTATGGATTAAATCTGGCCCGATTGTCCCGGAAACCTTATTTTCTGATATGTGAAGGATATATGGATGTGATTGCCATGCATCAGGCCGGTTTTGACTGTGCGGTGGCATCGTTGGGAACGGCATTTACATCGGGCCATGTTTCTTTGATCAAGCGGTATGTAAAGGAAGTGGTTCTTACTTATGACAGTGACAATGCCGGTATCAAAGCGGCACTGCGAGCCATTCCTATCCTGAAATCAGCTGGCATTTC
>JAQXIM010000107.1 GCA_029007785.1 Clostridiales bacterium
AATGATCTGGGAATCGTGGGTGCCCGGGTTCCCGGCTATGATCCTTCCCAGTGCAAGGGATGTAAGAAGTGTCAGATTGTGACTGCCTGTCCCATTCATGCAGCGAAGCTGGAAGATGGCCGTCTGGTGATCGATCCCAGGCTTTGCAACAACTGTGGCCGTTGTGTGGGCAAATGTCCCTTCCATTGCAACGATGAGGGCATATATGGCTGGAAAGTATATGTGGGCGGCCGTTGGGGCAAACGTGTAGCTCACGGTCAGATGCTGGGTAAAACATTTACAGATAAGGCTGAGGTACTGAACGTGGTGGAGAAAGCGATTCTCCTGTTCCGCGATCAGGGTGTGTCCGGTGAGCGTTTTGCCGATACCATTGAAAGAATTAGTTTTGAAAATGCCGAAGCTCAGCTTTTGGGAGATGATCTTCTGAAACGGAAAAAGGAAATTCTTGGATTGAATGTGGTTGGGGGAGCCAGCTGCTGATTTGTCCTGTAAGGAATTGTAACTTAAAAAGATGAAAACCTGCATCCTTATCCGGTAAAAGAACCGGAATCGGCATGCAGGTTTTTTATTTCCGGGTATCATTAATGGTGCAGTTGAAATCAGATTCGGGAAAGGATGCTTGAAAATACATACCTGCGGTCAGTTTTTCAATGGTAACTGTGGAAATTAAAAGAAATGAAAGAAAAAGAGCAGAATTGTTTTCAAAATAGATATTCGAATCCGAGTCTGCAGGAATCGTTTATACAAATAATAGAAATAATGGAAAATCCGGGGATATGCAGAGATTTTCTTGACTTTTTGTGCATAATTTCGTATAGTAGCTATTACGTGTGTCTTTATAGACCGTTGTACATTTACAGCTTGGTAATATGCTGAAGAAAAAAAGAAAGAGGAGAAAAGATTTGGAAGAGAAGAAATTCAAACCCTATATTCCGGCAGATAAGGTTATGCCGGAATTCACCATTTTCTCAGTAATCCTTGGTGCACTGTTGGCAATCCTGTTCGGCGGTGCCAATGCTTATCTGGGACTGCGTGTTGGTATGACCGTATCTGCATCCATTCCTGCAGCAGTAATTTCCATGGGTGTGATCCGTTTTGTTTTCAAGAGAGATTCCATTTTGGAAAACAACATGGTTCAAACCATTGGTTCAGCCGGCGAGTCTTTGGCTGCCGGTGCTATTTTTACTATGCCGGCCCTGTTTATGTGGGCGGCAGAGGGGATCTGTGATGTTCCGTCCATGGTGGAAATCGGTCTGATTGCTCTGTGCGGCGGCGTTTTAGGAGTTATGATGATGATTCCCCTTCGTTCTGCTTTGATTGTGAAAGAACATGGTACTTTGAGCTATCCTGAAGGAAAAGCCTGTGCAGAGGTTCTTATGGCCGGCGAAGAAGGCGGCGCCAAAGCCTCTACCGTATTCTGGGGGCTGGGCATTGCTGCCGTATACAAGTTCATTGCCGACGGTCTGAAGCTGTTTCCCAGTGAAGTGGATTATACTATCGATGCTTATAAAGGCTCCGGCATTGGTGTGGATGTCCTGCCTGCTCTTGCTGGTGTGGGTTATATCTGCGGACCTCGCATTTCTTCTTATATGTTTGCGGGAAGTACCATTGCCTGGTTTGTACTGATGCCTCTCATTGCTCTCTTTGGCAGTGATCTGATCATTTATCCGGCCACAAAGACGGTGGAAGAACTCTGGGCATCCGGCGGTACCTGGAGTTTGTGGGGAACCTTTATTCGTTACATCGGAGCAGGTGCTCTGGCAGCCGGCGGTATCATTAGTCTGATCAAATCCCTTCCCATGATTATTCGTACTTTTGCTGCTGCATTTAAAGATTACGGCAAAGGTCCTACCGGTACTCTTCGTACGGAACAGGACATTTCCATGAAAGTGGTTCTGGCTGTATGCCTGGCCGCTGCCTTTTTCATGTGGCTGTTCCCTGAAATTCCGGTAAGTCTGGTTGGTGCGCTGATTGTTCTGGTATTCGGATTCTTTTTTGCCACCGTTTCTTCCCGAATGGTAGGTCTGATTGGATCTTCCAATAACCCGGTTTCCGGTATGGCGATTGCTACTTTGCTGATTGCTACTATTATTCTGAAAGCAACCGGTTCCACCGGAAGCGCCGGAATGGTGGGCGCCATTGCCATCGGTTCCGTTATCTGTATTATTGCTGCCATGGCCGGTGATACATCTCAGGATCTGAAAACCGGTTTCCTTCTTGGAGCCACTCCCAGAAAGCAGCAGTACGGTGAACTGATTGGCGCTGTTGTCTCTGCCATTGCCATCGGTGCCATTCTGTATCTGCTGAATGCTGCC
>JAQXIM010000108.1 GCA_029007785.1 Clostridiales bacterium
TTTTCTATGTAGTAGAGAATGGCGGAAAGGTTTGGATTTTTGAACTGGATTGTGATGAAAGCAGTGCAGACGAATACCTTCCGCTGATGGAAGCATCGGTAGAATCCATTTCCTTTGCAAACTAAGGTAAAAGAAAAAGACTCTCTTTTATTTCTCGAAGGAAGATAAGAGCAATAGGAATGCCAGGTTTTTCTGTTTCGGCAGAGACGCCTGGCATTTCTTATGCAGCAGGAAACTTCGTTCCTATTGCATAAAATCCTCCGGGAGGATGGGTATACCGTGCCAATGGAACATTTGTCATTGCATGATAAGGAGAGCAGGATATGAAAATAAAACTGATTCAAATGGATATGAAGCTGGGAGAACCGGAATACAATTACCGTCATGGGGAAATCTTAGTATGCAGGGCGGCGGAAGAAGGTGCCGATGTTATCTGTCTTCCCGAGACATGGAATGTGGGTTTCTTTCCGAAAGAGAATCTGAAAGAATTGGCAGACAGAGATGGAAAGAAAACATATCATTTGCTGGAAACTCTGGCTTCAAAATACAGTGTTAATCTGGTGGGAGGATCCGCGGCTCTCTATCACAGCAGGGAGAATCGTGTCACCAACACGGGAATGATTTTTCATCGGAGCGGAGAAATGGCAGCTTCTTATGATAAAGTTCATTTATTTTCCAATATGGGGGAGGATCGCTATTTTCATCCGGGGAATCAGATCAAGACGTTCTCCCTGGACGGAATCAAATGCGGTATGGTGATCTGTTACGATATCCGTTTTCCTGAATGGATACGGAAAACGGTATTGGAAGGCATTCAGCTCCTTTTTGTGTCAGCCCAGTGGCCGGAAAGCCGCCTGAACCATTGGAGAATTCTCAATCAGGCTCGGGCTATTGAGAACCAGGTATTTGTGGCGGCAGTGAATTCCTGCGGTCGGGGGGAAGGGGTCCGGTATGCCGGCCACTCCATGATCGTGGACCCTGTGGGAAATATTCTGGCAGAGGGCGGAGACAAAGAGGAAATCCTGACAGCAGATCTGGATTTCAGCCAATTGGGGGCAATTCGTCGGGAGATTCCCGTATTTGATGACCGCAGGGAAAGGCTGTACCTCGAATCAATACCGAAAAGGGAAAGGCGAGTCACTTCTGCACAGCAAAGATTTCTTTGATTTGTTTGAATAAGAATAACAAATCAGGCAAAACTATCCCTATCAGACAAAAAAGACAGGGGTGATTGTTGTGAAGGAAAAAATGAAGAAAATATTTCGAAGCCGCATGACTTATGCTGTTTTGCTGTCATTGCTGGTAGTCGGCGGTGCAGCGGCAGGAGGAAATGCTCTGGAGAAGAGACTGGGAGAAGATGAGGATCCGTATCTGGTTCTGGAAGAAACGGCTTCTCCCATCACATATGGTGGAGAAGAGCCGGCAGACAGTGATCAATCGATGGTAATCCGGAATGGTGCAGCTTCCGATGAAGGAGACATGCAGAATGGCGTGTCGCCTGAGGCTCAGGTAACGCCGGATGAAGAGACGGAGGATGTTTACGAGGTAGTGGAACCGGATAACCCTTATGTTGCCGGGGCCGCCTCTGTTTTTGAGGCGGACTCCGGGGAAGAAAATGAACAGGAAGAGGACGGGGATACAGACACCGAAAAATCGGAAGATGAAAAATCGGAAGACTCATCTGACAGCTCCGGGAAAACGGCAGATGTTCTTAACTTTACCGAAGAAGACAGTTTGATCTGGCCCATGGAAGGGGAAGTGATCCGGGAATTCAGCATGGATACAACGGTTTACTATTCCACTCTGGACTCTTATCGTGTCAGTCCCTCAATTCTCATTCAGGGAGATATGGATCTTCCTGTTTATGCAGCGGCAACGGGAATTGTGAAGGAAATCGGTGAATCCGAAGAACTGGGCCAGTATATGGTGGTGGATCTGGGGAATGCTTATGAACTGACCTATGGACAGCTGAAGAATATTTCCCTTTCCGAAGGAGAACTCATGGAAGAGGGAGACTGCATTGCCTCCCTGGCGGAACCCAGCCGCTATTATGTGGTGGAAGGATACAATCTCTATTTTCAGATGATGAAAGATGGAGAGGCCATTGATCCGCTGGACTATCTCCAGTAATTTTCACAGACCGGAAGATCGCTGACGGATAAGATACAGAACCCTTTCAGGAAACTTCGCGTTTTGGATTTGTCTCAGACGCGAAGTTTTTTCCTGCGTTACATTGGTTCGTTTTTTACGGTGTCTTGTGGCTGGGCTTGTAAAAATCCGAAGGGTCAGCCTGATCCGGAAGATAAAATTCGCTGTTGTGCCGATGAAAAAGGGCGGTGCCATTGTCTTATAATAGAATTTATGGTAGATTGTAAATGTTTGGTTCCGGGCTCCTTTGTCGGGTAACTCTTTAATATCTTGAAATCGACAGAAACAGGGCCGAAGAGGATGGA
>JAQXIM010000109.1 GCA_029007785.1 Clostridiales bacterium
AGTAGATATGTTTCAATATAAGAATTACGGACTTTCATGAGCTATTGCCTAATCTCAAAAAAGCCCGTAAATACGCTACTTTTCGCTATTTATTTCTCTTTCCTAGACATCAAGCAAACCGTCTCCACATGTTTCGTCCACGGGAACATATCAAACGGCCAAAATCCCTCAGGTCGGTATCCCTGCTTTTTCAGCAGCTTCACATCTCTTGCCAGAGTTTCCGGATTGCAGGATACATAAACAACGCGATCGGGAGCAATGGTTCCGATGGACTGAATAAAATCTTCACTGCTGCCGGACCGGGGTGGATCCATAATGACCACATCCACATGTTCTCCCTGGGAAGCCATCTGAACCAGGAATTCTCCGGCATCTTTCTGGTAAAACCAAATATTCTTCCGCTTATTTAATTTGGCATTCGTAATCGCGTCACGAACTGCATCGGGATTCAATTCTACGCCAATAACTTCTCCTGCTTTCTCGGATGCAAGAATACCGATGGTGCCGGTTCCGCAGTAAGCATCAACCACTCTCTCACTTCCCGTTAATTGTGCCAATTCCAATGCTTTCTGATAGAGATATTCCGTCTGAACAGGGTTTACCTGATAGAATGATTTCGGTGAAATACGGAAGGTGCAGCCACCAAGCTTGTCCTCAATATATCCTTTTCCGTAAATAACCGTTTCTTTATCACCTAAAACCATGCTTGTCTTCTTATCGTTCACATTAATTACAATGGAAGTAATTTCCGGATGAAGCTTCAGTAAGGCCTTCACAAAATTATTACGGGACGGCATAATCGGCGATGCAAGAACCAGTACAACAAGAACCTGCTTTGTATAATATCCCGTGCGAATCAGTACATGACGAAACAATCCGTATCCCGTATCCTCATCATAAGTCTGAATTTTAAAGGACGGAAGCAGTCCTCGAATATCCCGGATGATAGCATCGGCATTCGGATCTTCAATGAAACACTCATCTACAGGTATCACATGATGTGTGGATTCCTCATAAATACCGGAAATCACACGACCTTTATGATAATCAAAGACTGCATGGACCTTATTCCGATAATAAGTGGGGTTCTCCATTCCCTGGATCGGGTGTACTGCTGCAAAAGATTTCAGCAAATTATTGACCATTTTCTGTTTCTCTGCCAAATGCTCCTCATAAGATACTTCCTTATAAGAACAGCCTCCGCATATATCTGCTACCGGGCAGACAGATTTATGCTTCTTGCTGCCCTTAACCGGGGACAAAACAGGCTTGCCGATATTCTTTCTGCCTTCTTCCTGGCCATTCCATTTCCCTGCATTTTTTCTTGTGCCTTCCGACTTACTCCACTTTCCGGCATTTTTATTTGCATTTTCTCTCTCAGGCTTATTCCATTTTCCGAATGTTTTCTTTCCTTCTTCGGATTTTTCCCACTTCTGGACGTTCTTTTTAGTTCTATCTCCCACTTTGCTGTTTATCCATCCTTTTTCATCCGCACGGCTGTAACCATTTCCTTTATCTGTTCTACTATTTCTCCTATCCGATCTGCCACCTGTCATATCCAATTTACCATTTTCTATTTCCGATCTACTATTTCTCGTATCCGATCTGCCACTTCTCATATCCAATTTACCATTTCTTATTTCCGATCTATCATTTTCCATATGCAATTTACTATTTCTCATATCTGACCGAGTATTTTTACGATTATCCATACGTTTTCCTAGTCTTTCCTTCCATCCAGATTTATTTCCACAATTATTTCAAAGCATCATTTTATTTATTGCAAAGAACAATCTTATCTAATACAAATTCAATACAAATCTAATACAAATCTAATACAAAGAACTCTCTTAACTGATTGCCAAAATCCAGATCCCTTCATCCGGATACTCTGAACCAGCTGCACTCAAACTCCTTCACAATCAAACACTGGAATAAAGCTTTCCTCTGCAGTCTCCCCTTCCTGAATAAAACCATTCTCCACACCAAGCTCGATGGCATAATCTACCAGCTCATCGTACTCTGATTCTTTTACTTTTCTGGTCAGTTCAGGGAACTTTTCCAGGCCATCCATGGGAGTATATTGATTCATCAAACTGATATATATCCGATCTCCATAAGTATTGTAGAGATATTCCACAATCCTCTTTGAATCCATCAAATGTTCCGGCAACAGCAAATGACGTACAATGACACCCTTTGTTATATGCTCCTTCTCATCAAAGATCGGTTTTCCTGCCTGTCTTACCATTTCATCCAGAGCCGGCTTTACCACCTTCGGATAATCTTCAGCGAAAGAATATTTTTTAGCCAACTCAGGATCCCAATATTTGAAATCCGGCAGATACACGTCAATCAAGCCGTCCAGCAGCTGCAGGCTTTCCACCTTTTCATATCCACTGGTATTATAAACAATCGGAATCGTAAGACCTTGGTTCTTAGCCAGCTTCAATGCCGGAATTAAATGCCACAGATAATGGCCGGCCGTTACCAAATTGATATTATTGGCACCCTTTCCCTGCAAATCCAGAAAAATTTCTGCCAGCCGTTCAATGGAGATCTCCTTTCCGGAATCAGCTCTGGAAATGGAATGATTCTGGCAAAATACGCATCCCAGATTACATCCCGAGAAAAATACCGTACCGGATCCTTCCATATCGGATAAACAAGGTTCTTCCCACATATGAAGAGCCGCTCGTGCCACAAAGAGTCGGCTGTCAACCCGGCATCTTCCCAAATTTCCGACGATTCGATTAGCCCCACAATTCCTGGGGCAAATTCGACATTCCGCATATTGCTTCAGCAAATCATTGTCTGTATTGTTCAAATTATTCTCCTACTTCCATTGTTCTGAAAATCCAACTTTGTTCCACTAAGCATTTCTCCATAATTCACTAAGCTTTTCTCCTGTGCCACTAGTCTTTTCTCCATGGGCCACTATGCTTTTCTCTATTGGACGTAACCTATTTTAACACACGAAGCACAGGATAGACCATCCGTCTTTATCAAATTTTAACCGTTTTCTGCAAATCTTTTTATAAATCTTTTTATACAGTTTTTTACGAATCATTTTCTTTTGAACTCCCATTTCAGACATGGTATTTTAAACAACATCCCCTGAATCTGCAAAAGATCACTTCTTATCCTACAAATTGACCTTTTTTTATATTGTAATTTGGCTTTTTATGATTTTCCTATTGACATTTTGGCTTTTTCTGTCATACAATATGTACTAGTTTTTTGTTGAAATTATAACAAGCTTATAAAAGAATAATAGATAGTGAATAGGCTTACAATAAAATGACAGATTCATACGAAAAACCAGGAACATAATTTGAAACACAAAGAAAAGGAAACACTGCTATGAAACTCAGTGCCAGTCTGATTGCCAATGAATTGAAAAAACTGTACTCTCTGACCTTAGGAGAGACCATGTCTCTGCTGCCAAATCTGGAACGTGTACAGATTGATACGGGAACTCCATTCTATTTGGAGAACACGATTTATATTCGTTCTCTGCCCTTTTCCGAGCCGCTGTTTGTATCCACAGGCGATATGAATTCTTGTCAGCCCATTGCCTTATCTGAGAAGGCAGCGGAACCGGATGATTCTGTGCAAACCGATCATTCGTGTTCTTCCGACGCTTCCGATTTGACACAAAAGCCCCTTGCCCATGACAAGATGGCTCCGCATTCCTTACCGGAATCTTCCATGATGATTTTTATCGGCTCTGTGGCTGCTGATTTGAAGAAATGTCCGGTGAACTGCTGTGCTGTTTCGACTTCTGAAGTTACTCCGGCAGTCATGGTTAATCAGATTTTAGATATTTTTGAAAAATTCAATCGCTGGAATGAGGAATTGATCCAGCATCGCCTGCGAGACAGCTCGATTCAGGCTATGTTGGAAATCAGCTATCCGATTTTCGGAAATCCTCTGATGGTAATGGGTATGGATTTTACCATCATTGCCAAGATGTTTCCTGAAACAACCCCCTTCCAGGAAACCATTTACGGTTCCCAGGAAGATACTTATCGGTATATCAATGCCATCAAGCAGGATCCTCTGTATAATCAGGTCAGAGAACAAAATGGATATTTTCTTTATTCCAATCCGACCAGTGACGTATCTTCCCTCTGCGTGAATATCAAAAAATATGATGTGACATCTTACCGTTTGATGCTGATGGACTACGAAACACCTCTGAATGAAGTGTATGGTTTCCTGTTGGAAGACCTGGCCACATATATTGAACATGCGCTGCTGCACAATACCATTCGACACACTTCTCGAAATACTTCTCTCCATTCTGTATTTCTTCATATTCTGTCGGACAGAACAGCAGATTATGTTACTATCAGTCAGAAACTCGATTCCCTGGGATGGTATTCGAAAAATGAGTATTTCTGTGTCGTTCTCCAGACTTCTTATCTGGATCAGCAGAATCTTACTGCAAATGCGATCTGTACCTATGTCCAGAATATTATTGAGAATTCCTGTGCTCTTCCCTTTAAGGATAATATTGTTATCTATATTAATATGAGCCGGGCACATTTAACCATTGATGACATTACAGAGAAACTGACTTACTTTATCCGCGACAGTTATCTTAAGGCCGGTTTCAGCCGTGTTATGGTTGGCCATCTGAATCTGCGGCGTCAGTATGTTCAGGCTACTCTGGCCTTGGATGTGGGCGGACGCAAACATCCCTTCCAGTGGATTCATCGTTTTAATGAAATTTCTTTTGACTATATTCTGGAGCAGTCCACCAAGCGTCTTCCCGGCTATATGATCAGTCACGAAAAACTGCTGCTGCTGAAGACCCTGGATGAAAACGGAAATACCGAGTACTTTAAAACACTGCGCGTTTATCTGGATAATCATTTAAATGCTGTACAAAGTGCCCGCATTTTATATATCCACCGCAGCACCTTCTTGTATCGACTGGAAAAAATCAAGGCGGTTCTGGAAACAGATCTGACCGATCCGGAGGAAATCCTGTATCTGATGCTTTCCTTCCGCTTTATTGATCTGGAAAATCAGACCGGTGTGGAAGAAGATCAACCGTAGGAATCAGAAAAACTCAGAAAACATTGTTTTGCCAAACACTTTGTTCTCTGAGTTTTTTATTATCCTGGAAAGATGCGGCGGTGCGGTTTTCGTTTTCAGACATCATTCTTATCTCTCTTATGAAAACCTATCCTATGGAGATCAGATTTATAACGCAAAAAAGCCTCGCAACGAGGCTTCTTCCACGGTTTGAATTTTAAGATTGGGCTATCTCTTCAAAACTACATACCAAAACGATAAGTCCAACTTCAAACCTTCATCTT
>JAQXIM010000110.1 GCA_029007785.1 Clostridiales bacterium
GGGTTCTTTACGAACTTTATTTGCTTTCTCGGCAATACCGATGGCGCCTTCTGCAGCAGCAAAGGATTCATGACCTGCCAGGAAAGCAAAGCATTTGGTTTCTTCTTCCAGAAGCATTTTTCCAAGATTTCCATGGCCAAGGCCTACTTTACGGGTATCGGCAACGGAACCGGGGATACAGAATGCCTGAAGACCTTCGCCAATGGCTGCGGCGGCATCGGCTGCACGGCGGCAGTTTTTCTTAATGGCAATGGCGGCACCTACGGTGTAAGCCCAGCATGCGTTCTCAAAGCAGATCGGCTGAATGCTCTTTACCTGAGCATAAACATCCAGACCTGCATTTTTTGTAATTTCTGCTGCCTCTTCGATGGTAGCAATTCCATAACTGTTCAAAACAGCGTTAATCTGATTAATTCGTCTTTCATAAGATTCAAATAATGCCATGGTTTGTTCCCTCCCTCTCTTATTTCGCGATTTCTTTGTCCGTACGAGGATCAATCAGCTTAACGGCATCTGCTACGCGTCCATACTGACCGCAGGATTTTTCGTAAGCCGTATTGGCATCATCGCCTTTTTTCATGAAATCAGTCATTTTTCCGAGGTTTACAAACTTGTATCCGATGATCAGATCCTCTTCATCCAGAGCGATGGCTGTTACATAGCCTTCTGCCATTTCCAGATAACGAGGTCCTTTTTTCAGAGTTCCATACATGGTACCTACCTGAGAACGAAGTCCTTTTCCCAGATCCTCCAGACCGGCACCGATGGCCAGTCCATCCTCAGAAAATGCACTCTGAGAACGTCCGTAAACGATCTGCAGGAAAAGCTCTCTCATTGCTGTATTGATGGCATCACATACCAGATCCGTATTTAATGCTTCCAGTACCGTAAGTCCGGGAAGAATCTCCGATGCCATGGCAGCCGAATGGGTCATTCCGGAACAGCCAATGGTTTCTACCAGAGCTTCCTGAATAATTCCATCTTTCACATTCAGAGTCAGTTTGCAGGCACCCTGCTGAGGAGCGCACCAGCCGATTCCATGGGTGAAACCGGAGATATCTTTTACTTCTTTTGCCTGTACCCATTTTGCTTCTTCCGGGATGGGAGCAGCACCATGATGAACACCCTGGGCCACGGGGCACATTAACTCAACTTCATGAGAATAAATCATTGTTATGTCCTCCTTTATCAGATTCTTCTCTGTTATCTGTCTTCTTTTTTCTGAAGCAGGGAAACTCCCGTCATTTCCGGAGGTTTGGGAAGATCCATCATCTCCAGAAGAGTGGGAACGATATCACACAAACGTCCCTCGGGCTTCAATTTATAATCCGGGTCATAATTAATAAGAATAAAAGGAACCGGATTCGTTGTATGAGCCGTGAAACTATCTCCCGTCTCATAATCAACCAGCTGTTCCGAATTGCCATGATCTGCACAGAGGAACATCTGTCCATCTGCTTTGATCAGAGCTTCCACAGCCCTGCCAACACAGGTATCCACGGTTTCCACGGCTTTGACGGCAGCTTCCATAATTCCCGTATGTCCAACCATATCCGGATTTGCAAAATTAATAATAATGACGTCGTAATTTCCGCTTCCGATAGCTTCCACCAGATGATCGCAGACTTCCGGAGCACTCATTTCCGGCTGGAGATCATAGGTCGCTACCTTTGGTGACGGTACGAGAATCCGGTCTTCCCCGGGATTTGGTGTCTCCACACCGCCGTTAAAGAAAAATGTTACATGGGCATATTTTTCTGTTTCTGCCAGGCGCAGCTGCTTCTTGCCGAGACTGGCCAGATATTCACCAAAGGTATTGGTCAGCTTCTGCTTCTCAAAGGCAACCAGCTTATTGGGAATCGTCGCATCATAATCCGTGAAGCATACGTAAGTAAGATCCTGAATTTTCGGACGTTCAAAGCCGGTAAAGGCATCATCACAGAAGGCTCTTGTAATTTCTCTGGCCCGATCCGGGCGGAAATTGAAGAAAATAACAGAATCCCCTTCCTGAACCACAGCAGCAGGCTTTCCATCCTCATCCATACATACGATGGGCTCTACAAATTCATCGGTTATGCCGGCATCATAAGAAGCCTGAATACCGGAAACCGCATCTTTGGCGGGATTTCCCTTTCCCTGAGTCAGAGCCTCGTAAGCCCGGGACACTCGTTCCCAGCGATTGTCTCTGTCCATGGCATAGAATCGTCCCGTTACCGTGGCAATTTTACCGATACCGATCTCATCCATCTTGCTCTGAAGTTCTTCCAGAAATCCTTTGCCTGAAGCAGGGGCCGTATCTCTGCCATCCATAAAGGCGTGGACATAGACCTTTTTCAGTCCCTGACGGCGAGCCAGTTCCAGAAGACCGTACAAATGGGTGTTATGACTGTGTACACCGCCGTCGGAAACCAGTCCCCAGATATGGAGAGCAGAATCTTTCTGACTGCAGTTATCACACGCTTTCAGAAGTACCGGATTGGCATAGAAATCGCCATCCTCAATCTCTTTTGTGATTCGGGTCAGTTCCTGATAAACAATTCTGCCGGCGCCCATATTCATATGACCAACCTCAGAATTTCCCATCTGTCCATCGGGAAGTCCCACACTCAGACCGCTGGCATATCCTTTTTCCCATGGATATGTCTCAAACAAATGATCAATATTCGGGGTTCTGGCTGCAGCCACTGCATTGCCATCTTTCCGATCATTGAGCCCGAATCCATCCAATATCATTAAAACCGTTGTTTTTTTCATAGTATCTGTTCCTTGTAACTGTTCCGTGTAAGATTTTCTTCTCTCTGAGAAAGAAGGACAGCTTTTGCTCTTATTTCCAGTTTACAACCTGTCCGAACTCCGGTTTCAGACTGGCACCGCCAACCAAACCGCCGTCAATATCAGGCTGTGAGAAAATCTCCCCTGCATTCTTGGGAGCGACGCTTCCGCCGTACTGGATGCGGATTGCTTCCGCAGTATCATCTCCATAAATCTCACGAATCAGGGAACGGATTGCTCCGCAAACTTCCTGAGCCTGCTCTGCCGTTGCCACTTTTCCGGTGCCGATGGCCCAGATCGGTTCATAAGCAATGACCGCCGCCTTCGCCTGCTCCGCTGTTACCCCCAAAAAGGCAATTTTAATCTGCTGGCGAATCCAGTCAATCGTAATTCCCTGCTCCCTTTGTGTCAAAGTTTCTCCGCAGCAGATAATCGGCTTCAGACCATGTTCAAAAGCTTTGAGTACTTTTTTATTTACCGTTTCATTGGTTTCTGCAAAATACTCCCGGCGTTCGGAATGACCAAGAATCACATAGGTCACTCCGGCATCCACCAGCATATCCGGAGAAATCTCACCGGTGAAGGCACCCTTCTCCTCAAAATACATATTCTCTGCACCGATCACAATGTTGCTTCCTCTGGCTGCTTCCACAGCAGGAATGATGTCGATGGCGGGTACACAACAAACTACCTCTGCATCCGCTCCGGCTACCAGGGGTTTCAGCTCTTCCACAAAGGCACGGGCTTCACTGGGCGTTTTATTCATCTTCCAGTTTCCCGCAATGATCATTTTTCTGGACATCGTCTTGTCTCCTATCATTCAATCTATAGGCCGGCGGTTGTTCCAAGTCTGCCAGACTTCCAACAAGGCCGGCCGATCGTTTATTTATTTGTCATCTGCAGCAGCAACACCGGGAAGTTCTTTTCCTTCCAGGAATTCCAGAGAAGCACCGCCGCCGGTGGAAATATGAGTCATCTTATCACCAAATCCCAGCTGGTTAACGGCTGCTGCGGAATCACCGCCGCCGATAATGGTGGTCGCATCCAGTTCGGCCAGAGCCTGGGCTACAGCGATAGTACCGCCGGCAAAATTGGACATCTCAAATACGCCCATGGGTCCGTTCCATACAACGGTCTTGGCATCCTGAAGGGCCTCTGCAAAAAGAGCGCGGGTCTTCGGTCCGATATCCAATCCCATCTCATCCGGCTGAATATCTCCTTCTGCAATTCGGGTCGGAGCATCGTTGTTGAATTCTTTTGCTACAACCGTATCCACCGGAATCAGAAGTTTCACACCCTGTTTCTCTGCTTTCTCCATCATTTCTTTCGCATAATCCAGATAATCGGCTTCCAGAAGGGAGGTTCCGATTTCTTTTCCCTGAGCCTTCATGAAGGTATATGCCATACCTCCGCCGATAATCAGTGTGTCTACCTTATCCAAAAGGTTATTGATAACGGAAATCTTACTGGAAACCTTGGATCCGCCGAGGATTGCTACGAAAGGTCTTGCAGGATTATTGACTGCATTGCCCAGGAAATCAATTTCCTTCTGCATCAGATAGCCGACTGCATTTTCTTTCGTAAACTTGGTAACACCTACATTGGAGCAGTGGGCACGGTGAGCCGTTCCGAAAGCGTCATCTACAAAAATATCAGCCAAAGAAGCCAGATCCTTACTGAACTCCTCGCCGTTCTTGGTCTCCTCTTTTCTATAACGTGTATTTTCCAGCAGCATTACTTCGCCGTCTTTCAGAGCTTCTGCTGCCGCCTTTGCATTTGGTCCGACTACATTATCATCCGCTGCAAATTTTACTTCCTGTTCCAAAAGCTCACTGAGTCTTACAGCAACCGGAGCCAGAGACAGAGACGGAACAGGTTCTCCCTTGGGTTTTCCCAAATGGGAACAAAGAATCAGACGTCCGCCCTCTGAAATCAATTTCTTCAATGTGGGCAATGCGGCCACCAATCTAACTTCATCTGTAATTTTTCCATCCTGAAGGGGTACGTTGAAATCACAGCGAACCAGTACTCTTTTTCCTTTTACCTGAATGTCGTCTACAGACTTTTTGTTTAACATAATCTCTTCTCCTTTCCACACCGGCTTGTCTCCGAATATAACATCCGGGACTGTCCGGTTCCCTGCACGTTTTCCTACGCTTAATCATTCCTCCCCGGCAGTCATTGCTTCCGACAGCCCCTTTGGAACATGACCCAAAAACGGATTCGGCCTGTATAAGCCATCACTCAAAGCCGTTCTCAATTTTCTAATAATTTTGCCTGAATCAATAAGTCGTGTATATCACGCAGGAATGTGATTTTATTTTATCATATTTTTTAATGTGATGCAATGAAGTCTCAGAATTACTTCCCTATAGTCTGATACTTTTATTATATGTATATTTCAATATACATCACCGCAATAATTTCTTTTGATACACATTCTAAATTAAATTTTCCGGATTACAGCACAGCAGCTCCTCTATTTGAAATCTGCCGTCCTGACGTATCTTCACCCCATCAAAGGAAATCTCTCCTCCGCCCCACTGAGGTGTCTGAAGACATACCAGATCCCAATGGATCTGCGATCGGCTGCCATTATCTGCATTGGCATAGGCATTCCCCAATGCCAGATGGAAGGAACCTCCTGCTTTTTCATCAAATAAGGAATCGATCAAAGGACGATCAATGACCGGATTGAGACCCAGTGCAAATTCCCCCAGACATACTGCCCCCGGATCATTCAGGAAATCCTCTTTTTCCGGGAAGCCCCCATCTGCGTGAATATCTGTCACTTTCCCCCGATGAAAATGGAGAGTAACGTGTTCCAGAATACGCCCCCGATAAACCGTGGGAACATTAAAGCAAATCCATCCTTCTGCCGAATCTATTACGGGAGCTGTGTACACTTCTCCATCCGGCATATTATGCTCACCGGCACAGGGAATCGCATTCATCCCCTCAATGGAAAAACTAAGGTCGGTTCCCGGTCCGGTAATATGAACCTGACTTGTTCGGTTCATATATTTCACCAGAGACTTCATGGCCTTCCGAAGCCTTTTATAATTTATATTGCAGGCATTGCAATAATAATCCAAAAGTTCCCACGAATTTCCTCCAAAATATTCCTGATTTCGACGATTGGGAAGAAAAAGAGTGACCCAGCGTGTTTTCTGCGAACGGATATCCTGAATTCTCTTCTGATAAAGAGACAAATAAAGCTCTCTCCTGGTCATGGGAACGGTCTCCCAGCCCTCCGGCTCTTCTGAACTTTTTAAACAGATACAGCCATCCATCTCCCGAAGCCTTGACGATTCCCAGATCCTTCTGGCCGCCAGCTGTTCCCGGGTACATCCACGAACCAGTTCCTGCTCCATCTGCAGGTCCCGGATTTCCGCAAAAGGAATTCCTCCGTTCTTATAAATCTCCCGAACAATAAGAGCTGCCAGATCTCCGGCTTCTTCTATATTGTCATATTCCACCAAAACCCGATCTCCCGGCTTTACCTCACAGGAAATATTTACCAGCGTCTTCGCCAGAATCTCCATTTTCTCTTTCTTATTTTCATTCGGATTCGTTATATCCGCCTCTGCATTCCTCGCCATATCCCGAGCTGCATCTTCCCCTGCTCTCATATACATATTTGTCTCACTTCCTCCTATTCCCTTTGTTTTCCTATGGAAATCCTCATCTTCAGCCGAACCCCTTTTTATCATGGTATGGATATGTCTGTTCCTGCCGGCATCTCCATTATCCTTTCCGACAGTACCTCAATTCACCTTGACAAATCGACAAATTCTATATTATTGTTAATCGGTAGGAG
>JAQXIM010000111.1 GCA_029007785.1 Clostridiales bacterium
GTAGAACGACTGTTTCCTGCCGGTTTTTTCTGATCAATGACAATAGTAACCGGAAGGTTCTCGATTCGCTCCACCTGGGGACGTCCGTATTTGGGAAGATACTGCTGAACAAAACTGGGAAAAGTTTCATTCAGTTCACGCCGGGACTCGGCGGCAATGGTATCCAGACAAAGAGAAGATTTTCCCGAACCGGATACCCCGGTAAATACGGTAATTTTTTTCTTTGGTATGGTCACTGAAACATTTTTCAGGTTATTCTCAACCGCACCGATGATGCGGATCGTATCTGTCTGATTCATAGACTTCCTCTTTTCCCGGGCAGATGGAACCCGAATGCATTCTGGTTTTTATTATAGTCATCTCTCTTCTTCTTGTCAAAATCCTCTCTGGGCCGACGGTCCCTTTTATCCTCTTTTGGCCGACCTTCCCTTTTATCCTCTCTGCATCGGTCTGCCCTTTCTTTGTCGACGGTCACTTGATCCGCCGCTTATGGAGGCAACCGGACCGCCTTTCGTTTTCATCTTCTTCTAGGATCCTGCCGTATATCCATTCAGAGTACGAAGAATTCCCAGAGAAATGGCCCATGCCACCTTTTCCTGATAATCCTCGGAACGAAGCAGATCCGCTTCTTCCGGATTACTGAGAAAACCGCACTCAGCAACCACAATGGGACAGTTTACATGCATCAGAATATAATAACTGTCATTGCATTTCACTGACCGGGTATTATCCGGCTGAACCTGCAGAAATGCCTCCTGCAGATTTTCCGCCAGCTGTTTTCCTTTTTCCGATTCTTTATAATAAAACATCTGGGGCCCGCAAACAGAAGCATCGTGATAGCTGTTCTGATGAATGCTCACTGCAAGTTCCGCACCGCTTTCATTAATTTTGGCACACCGGGCCCGCAAATCTGCTATTTTCTTATGAGAATCACTTTCCTGATACAGCCCCTCATCCCCTTCCCGCACCATAATAACAAGAATGTCATTGGCTTCCAGAAAAACCTGCACCCGCCGGGCAATTGCCAGATTGATCTCCTTCTCCAGTTCTCCGTGAACACCCACTTTTCCCGGGTCAATTCCTCCGTGACCGCTGTCCAGAGCCACCACATGGTGATACTCCTTTCCCTCTTCTGCCCGGGGCTGCATAACATCCACAATAGGGTCTCCTCCTTCTGTTATACGATTCACCCCTACACTGGACAGCAGCGTCATCATCAAAACCAACATCATCCCCATAATACATTCCATGGCCTGTATCCTTTTCATGAAACCCCTGTCTTTCTTTCTCTCTCCTCAATATATGTGCATTTTTCTTTTTATATTATGAGCCAAGGGACAAATGATCATAAAAATATATACTTGCATATATCTTTATGTCTATGGGTTCCGCCAGACATGAAAAATCAGCCATTTTTCGCAAAAAAGAGCAGCGGTAAACCCGGGATTTCCTTCCGAGCTTACCGCTGCCCTTTTGACAAAACAGATCTTCTGTCAAGGTTCCTATCCGTTCTTTATACTTTGTCCACTTTTACTGCTGTTACGCTTTTGCCGCCGTTTTTTCTGCCTCATCCAGCTTCTTTTTAATTAAAACAGGAATTTCATCCCTGGGGACAGAAAAAAGCAATGCAAATTCCGAATACAGAGCTTCCTCTGCCAATTTCAAATACCGTTCGTCTGTCGATGTGATTTTCTTGCCGCTGGCAATCCGCAGTTTTTTCCTCTGATACAAAGTCTTAATCACACGAATATATTCTCTGCATTCTCCGGTACGCAAACAATCTTTATAGGTTTGCTCCCTCTGCTTCTCATTGGGGACCCAGACTTCGTCCATGTT
Organism: Clostridiales bacterium; assembly: GCA_029007785.1. Taxonomy (GTDB): domain Bacteria; phylum Bacillota; class Clostridia; order Lachnospirales; family Lachnospiraceae; genus UBA3305. Next base: position 1,837 of record JAQXIM010000111.1, read on the forward strand.
GGGCATATCCTTGATCAATGCCTCCGCTTCCTCTTTGGTAATCAAGGCTCTCATAACGGTCTTATTATTATCGACCGGCGTAAATACCTTGCTGCCTCGGGAATTCAGAGGGGTTAACTGATAATAAAGGCGATTTCCGGGAATCCCCTCTCTCTCTATCGTCGTGATATCCAGAACCTGGCAAACTCCCTTACTTCCGTAAATAACATAGTCACCCTTATTAAACATGAATTCTTCTCCTTTCTTCCCTGCTTAAGCTGTACTCATTGGGATATAATTTCTCAAACAACAAAATATTTTATTTTCATATATTCGTATTATATCACTTTTCCCTTTAAAACGTAAGTCCATTTTGCATCTTTTTATTCTTTTTCCCAATCAAACCAGCTGTTTTTCCATGGTACACACTGTTTTTTCTCTTTAGCATATTTTTTCTACACAATTATCATTTTAACCAATTATTCTTAAATAATACAAAAAAGTGTGCGCTATTTCCGGAAAACGCACACTTTTTATATAATAAAATAAAGACTGATATTATATAAAACGGAAAGCCGGAAAAAAAGGAAATCCTCTTTTTCCGGCCTCTCATTTACAACAGATTTTCCGTAACCAATTTTTCTATACTAAAGAAGGAAGACTCTCTGCAAACTTTTCAAACGCAGCAAAATCTCCGTGGCGATAACGATCGATACTCCATTCTTCGCGATGAATCAGATAATCTGTCACAAGATAAACTTCCATGCCAAGCTCTGCCGCCAGCATATCATCCCGTGTGTCATTTCCCACCATCAGACAATTCTCCGGAACTTCTCCGATTTGTTCCAGCAGATCCTGAAAATATGCCCCATGGGGTTTACAGTTTCTGCTGTTTTCGTAGGTAGTTACCCATTCAAAATCCGAAGGTGCGAAACCAGCCCAGGACATTCTCTGATACGTTGCCATTCTGGGGAAAAGCGGATTCGTAGCCAAAACCACACGGTACCCTTTTTCCTTCAGAATTTCCACCGGGCGAAGGGAATTTCTTCCCTGCGCCACGGCTTTGCAAAGCTTGGGATGTTCCACTGCATAAAACTCAAAGAGTTTTTCCGGATTCTGCCTCAGGTCACGGCCTGACGCTGCAGTATAGACCGACCAGAACAACTCTTCATTATTCTGTCCTGACTGATCTTTCATCACCGCAACCACCGCCTGAATCATGGCATGTTTAACCCGCTCGGCATCTTCGGCATCCTCTCCGAAAAATCGAGCCAGTTTACCTATATATTCTCTGACATAAATGTCCTGATCCATGGGAAGAAGCGTCCCATCCAGATCAAATAGTATCGTTCGTATCATTTCTTACTTTCCTGTAACCACGTTCCTTCCCCGGCAATCTGGTTACCGCTATCCTCCTGACAAATTATATCCTTTCGAACAAAATCCTGTCCTTTATCGGCAGAAGACTCCCTTTACTCGATGGCATTCACCATGTCGGCCAGAGCCTGACCCAGTTTCCGGGATTTCTCATCCGCATCCTCGAAGGATGTTCCCTTTACACCATAATAAAGTTTGATCTTGGGTTCTGTACCGGAAGGTCTCACGCAGCACCATGCATTATCTTCCAGATCGTAATATAAAACATTGGAGGAAGGGAGTCCTGTAGGAGATACCTGACCGGTAACCATATCTTTCACGGTATCCTGTTTGTAATCTCTCTTTGCCAATACTTTATACTCACCCAGTTTTTCCGGTTCCTCTTCACGAAGAACAGACATGATCTTCTGGATTTTCTCCAAACCATCCAGACCCTTCAGAGTAATGGAAATAATATCGTCTTTATAGAATCCCAGTTCATTGTAAATATCCATCATGGCATCCCACAAGGTCTTGCCCTGGGTCTTATAATAAGCCGCTGCTTCACACAAAGCCATGCTGGCTACCACAGCATCTTTATCTCTTGCATGAGTTCCGATGAGACAGCCATAGCTTTCCTCAAAGCCAAACAGGTAGGTGCCTTTTCCTGTATCTTCAAATTTCTTGATCTGTTCGCCGATATATTTGAAACCGGTAAGCGTTTCAATGAAATCTACTTCATATTTTCCGGCAATGGCACCGGCCAGATTGCTGCTTACGATGGTACTGATCAAAGCACCGTCTTCCGGAAGTCCCGATTTCTCCTTCCACTGACTGATCTCATAATTCGCCAGCAGACAACCGGACATATTTCCAGTCAGACATTTATACTCGCCGGAAACGGAATCTTTCACATAAACGCCAAGACGATCGGCATCCGGATCCGTTGCCAGGATCAGATCGGCATCCTTCTCTTTGGCCAGCTTCAATGCCAGCTCAAAGCATTCTGCTGCTTCCGGATTCGGATAGCTGACCGTAGGGAAATTACCGTCCGGCAATTCCTGTTCCGGAACCACATATACATTGGGGAATCCGATTTCTGCCAGAATCCGTCTTACCGGTACATTTCCGGTACCATGAAGGGGATTGTAAACGATACGAATATCATTTCCCACAGCATCGATACAATCCTGACGTTTGATCTGTTTCTTCAGTTCCTTCATATAAGCCACATCGCACTCCACACCGATGGTGATGTAAAGTCCCGCTGCCTTTGCTTCCTCTTTCGTCATGGTCTTGCAGTCTGCATAATTGGCCACTGCCTTTACTTCAGCCATGATTCCTGTATCATAGGGAGGTGTAATCTGTGCGCCGTCGGCCCAATACGCCTTGTATCCATTGTATTCCGGCGGATTATGACTGGCTGTAATGTTGATTCCGGCAGTGCAGCCATAATAGCGAACAGCAAATGACAATTCCGGAGTAGGGCGAAGAGAATCAAACACATAAGCCTTAATTCCATTGGCTGCCAGTGTCAGAGCAGCCTCATCGGCAAACTCTGTAGACATACGTCTGGAATCATGGGCAACAGCTACTCCCATGGCTTCTGTACCCTGTTTTTTTATAAAATTAGCCATTCCCTGGGTGGCTTTCCGTACAACGTACTTGTTCATACGATTTGTTCCCGCTCCGATAATACCACGGAGACCACCTGTACCAAACTCCAGATCTGCATAAAAACGCTCTTTAATCTCCTTGTCATCATTTTGAATGGCCTGCAGTTCTTCTTTTGTTTCCTCATCAAAATAAGGATTTTCCATCCATTCACGATATACCTCTAAATATCCCATTGGTGCCCTCCTATCTTTCTCATGGCTTGTGCATCACAAGTCCTTTGCTTCTATTATACTAAAATTAAAAACGAAGTAAAGAATCTTCCTGAAATTATCCGAAAACATTTCGATTTCATTCTCTATTTAAAAAAATACCATCTTTTCCATCCAACTCAAAAATTCATTTCTTTTCTCCCTCTGCACCTCCAAACTATGCATTTTTTCCAGATTTCTGGCTGAGATCCAGGATTTCCTGTGATTGAGATAGAAATTCACCTGCTTCCAGAATTTTTCCGGGTAAGCAAGGCGCAGATACAGATACTTTTTCTCATCCTCCGTCATTGGCCGGATTTTCTCATAAGTTTCCAGAATATCTTCCGCCCAGGCAATGTCCCAATCCTGATTTTCCAGAGATTTTCTTAAGATCAGATACAAATCATCCAGACTGACACCGTGATGCATATGTTCAAATCCGGTAATCATCATTCCTCCGGAAATACGGTATAAATGATGAAACACATAATCACCGTGGCACAGTTGTTTTTCCTCCAGCGTCAGTTCCTGCATTTTCCGGGAAGCCTCTTCTGCCTCCGGAAGATACCGGGCAAATCCTTCCAGAAGAAGCAGCTCCAGTTCGGATTTCCTTCGGATTTTTCGAATATAATTTTTTGCCCGAACCAGCTCCCTGGTTCGCTTTTTCATCTCTTCTGCACTGGGACTGATTTCCTGATGATTCTCAGGAATCCGATCCTCCTTTCTCTTTTCCCTCCGATGAAAACTCCGCTCCTTCTCCTCCTCCTCAATCTGTTTCCAGATCGAACATTCTTCTTCATAGCGAAGCTGTTCCTGCTGTCTCTCTGCCTCCCGCTTTGCTTCCCTTTTCCTCTCCCATTCTGCATGCCATTCCTTCTCCCATTCCTCCAGATCCCCTTTTATTTCTGCAAAACACTGATGAAGCAGGGCCAAAGCCTCCACTGCTGCCAGAACATCCGCCCGACAATCACGCTCACACTCCTGTCCCTCCTGCCACAGACGCAATGCATAGTAGCGATAATCCGAAGATCGGGATAAGAAATTCCCCTCCTTATTGCGCACATAGGTTTCCACTGAAACTTTTTTCATCTGACGGCAGCGCTCCAGAATCCATGCTTCCCACTGCAGCCGTTCCTCGGAAGCCTCCGTCTCCTTCAGCAAACGGAGGCCCTGACTCGTCTCGCAATAAAAAGCGCCCCTGGAGCGATAGAGCTTTCGAACCGTAAGCTCATATTGCTGCAATACTTCCATTTCCCGTTCATTCACACACAGCCCTCCCGTCTTCGTCCACACCCCGGCAGCTTGCCGCATTTACCACTCATTTACTTCCGTGCGTCACATTCTATCTTATGACCTTACCTCCTTATTTATTATCAAACTCCGGTAAGGACATCCCATCCCATCACGCGGAGATTTTCTTTCAGCCTAAATTCATTTGGCATTCGCATCCTCCCGGAGGGTTTTATGCAATAGGAACGGAGTTTTCTATTGCATGAAAAAGATCTGATATGCCTCTGCACAGATCCTCCACTTTGGAGCTAGGATTTCCAGTCCAACGCCCCTTGCAAATAAAAAAAGAATTCATTATAATAAGGGACGAATATGAGAAGGAAAGGAAGGCAACGGAATGCATATTGAAATTCCGCCCCATGTAAATACAATTCTTCGCGTTTTAAATGAAGCCGGCTTTGAAGCATATGCGGTAGGCGGCTGTGTTCGTGATGCCCTTCTGGGCCGTCAGCCGGAAGATTGGGATATCACCACCTCTGCGACCCCTTATCAAGTCAAATCTCTGTTTCATCGTACCATTGATACCGGAATCCAGCATGGCACCGTCACTGTACTCATGCACAAATCCACCTATGAAGTAACGACCTACCGAATCGATGGAATGTATGAAGACGGCCGCCATCCCAAGGATGTTTCTTTCACCACCTCTCTGGCCGAAGATCTCAAACGACGCGACTTTACCATCAACGCCATGGCTTACCATCCCGATGAAGGAATTATTGATCTGTACCATGGTCTGGATGATTTAAAAAATAAAGAAATTCGTGCAGTTGGTGTTGCCGAAGAACGTTTCCAGGAGGATGCCCTGCGCATCCTTCGCGCCATTCGTTTTTCTGCCCAGCTGAACTTCACCATCGAGGAAAATACTCTGGCTGCCATTCGAAGCTTTGCCGAGCGTCTCACCATGATCAGCCGGGAACGCATTCAGGTGGAACTTCAAAAACTCCTCAAATCCAACCATCCTGAGAAGTTTTTGCTTCTTTATGATACGGGTATCACTGCCATTCTTTTCCCTGAATTTGATCAGATGATGGAAATGCCTCAGAATAATCCCTATCATTGCTATACGGTAGGCATTCATACTCTGGAAACCCTTCGCGCCGTTCCCGCTGATCCCATTCTTCGCTGGACAGCGCTTCTTCACGACGTGGGAAAGCTGGAAACAAAAACAACCGACGAAAACGGCGTCGATCATTTTTATGGCCACGCCGCTGTCAGTGCACAATTTGCCCACCATTTTCTGCGGGAGCTTCGCTTTGACAATCATACCATTGACATGGTAACCCTGCTGGTTCGTTACCATGATATATATTTGGATCTCACAAAGAAATGTATTCGCCGTGCCATGAGCCGGGCAGGTGCAGAAAACTTCCCCCTGCTGCTCCACATTGCCCGGGCAGATGCCCAGGCTAAGAGCACCTATGGACAGGAGATCCTTCTCCCCAAATACGATGAGGTGGAAAAGCTCTATTGGGAGATCATGGAGGATCAGGACTGTACCAGTTTAAAAACCCTGGCTGTTACCGGCCGGGATTTAATCGCAGCCGGTTTGGAACCCGGAAAAAAAATCGGAGAAATACTGAATCATCTTCTTGAATTGGTATTGGAACATCCCGAATGGAATACAAAAGAAGAACTGATGAACCGATGGAAAGATTTCCTGTAAGGGAAATCTTTTTTCATGCAATAGGAACGGAGTATCCTATTGCATGAAAAATGCGGCTGCACAAACGATATAACATCGTCTGTGCAGCCGCCCTGTTTAAGTACACATTTCTAATGTACAGATCACACTCTTAGGAAAGCTCTGCAAATTAGCCTCTGTAGTAGTTGATCAGACATCCAGCCTTGATGATATCTCTCTCAGCATCAGTCAGCTCACCCAGTTTAACTTCGAACTCTTTCAGTCCGTCAGCAGTTACTGCATAAGCTTTGATCACTTCGTCCTTGTTAGCGATTGCAGCACGAACACCGGGGATGAATACATAGTCACCCAGTGCGAAAGGCAGTTCCTTATCGTCGCCCTCATACAGGAAAGGCATCATGCCCCAGTTGATGAGGTTGGAACGATATCTCTTGGTAGCGTACTCATGAGCGATGTTAGCCCAGCCGCCCAGTACCTTCTGGCAGGAAGCAGCCTGCTCACGAGCAGAACCATCACCAGGTTTTACAGCGTAGATGGTGGAACCGATAGCAGTGTTCATCGGGTCAACATTGGGGAACTGAGCCTGAACAGCTTCGTATGCAGCCTTGAATCCAGCATCTTCCAGAGGGCTGGTGCCAGCCTGACGAGCATACTCAACAGCCTGAACAGCTTTAGCATTACCAACGTAAGCAGGATCTTTACGGCTCAGAGTGAACTCAGCCAGACCCAGAGGGTTGGAACGATAAGAGGAAGTCTCACCGGAAGGAATCAGCTCGTCAGTGGTGGTAACCGGATCGTGGATCTCGGAAACAACCTTCAGCATGATATCGTCGGTCAGAGCAGTCATCTTAGGCCAAGGTTTGATGTTGGGTCCTTCCAGAAGTTCAACTTCAGGCTTAGGATTGCCAATACCATCGTATACACGATTAGCATAAATCTGTGCATCGAAGTAGTATTTAGGACGAGTGAACTCGCCTTCGAAGTTCTCAGCACTGGTCAGGAAGCCCTTGTTAGCAGCGGTAGCAGCGATGGAACGAGCATCCATCAGAGCTACGGAAGAGATCTGGCCGCTCTGAACCTTGGAACCTTCACGGTTCGGGAAGTTACGTGTAGCATGACGAATGGAGAATGCATTGTTTGCAGGAGTGTCACCAGCACCGAAGCAAGGTCCGCAGAATGCGGTCTTCAGGATAGCACCGGTAGCCAGCAGATCTGCAGCACGGCCATTCTTAATCAGCTCCATGTAGATAGGAGTGGAAGCCGGATATACGCTCAGGGTGAACTTGTCTGCACCAATGTAGCAGCCCTTCAGGATATCAGCAGCATCACAGATATTCTCATATCCGCCGCCGGCACATCCTGCGATCAGACCCTGTTCAACATACAGCTTGCCATCAACGATCTTATCCTGCAGAGAGAAGTTAACTTTGTCACCAAAGCTGATTTTTGCTCTCTCTTCAACATCATGCAGCATATCCTTCAGGTTTGCATTAACGAAATCGATGGTGTAAGCTTTGCTGGGATGGAAAGGCATAGCGATCATGGGTTTGATCTCAGCCAGGTCGATCTCAACAACGCCATCGTAGTAAGCAACGGGTGCAGGATTCAGTTCTGCATAATCAGCAGGTCTCTGATGAACATCATACCATTCTTTAACCTTCTCGTCGGTTCTCCAGATGGAGGACAGGCAAGTGGTCTCAGTGGTCATAACGTCAACACCAATACGGAAGTCTGCGGACAGGTTGGATACACCAGGTCCTACGAATTCCATAACTTTATTCTTAACATAACCTTTGTCGAATACTTCACCGATGATAGCCAGAGCAACGTCCTGAGGACCTACACCTCTGCGGGGAGCATTCTTCAGATAAATAGCAACTACTTCAGGCATCTTGATGTCATAGGTTCTGCCGCAAAGCTGTTTAGCCAGCTCACCGCCGCCTTCGCCCATTGCCATAGTACCCAGAGCACCGTAACGGGTATGAGAGTCAGAACCAAGAATCATCTTGCCAACGCCAGCCAGTACCTCACGGGCATACTGATGAATTACTGCCTGATGAGGGGGTACATACATTCCGCCGTATTTCTGAGCAGCCGTCAGACCAAACATATGGTCATCTTCGTTGATGGTTCCGCCTACAGCACACAGAGAGTTGTGGCAGTTGGTCAGAACGTAAGGAAGCGGGAACTCAGTCATTCCAGATGCTCTTGCAGTCTGGATAATACCTACGAAAGTGATATCGTGGGAAGTCATTTTATCAAATTTGATCTTCAGATCGGTGTCATTTCCGGAAGTATTGTGAGCGGTCAGGATACCATAAGCCATAGTACCTTTTTTTGCAGCTGCTTTATCCGGAGCACTGCCTGTTTTAGCTGCCACTGCCTGATTTACATCGCCAGTGTCTTCTACCAGGTCAACGCCATTGATCAGATAAGCGCCGTTCTCATATAATTTCATTGGTTTATCCTCCTTCTTTTATCGACCTTATTGTCGACTCTAGATAATTCAATTATCGTATAAAATGAACGGGAAGTCAAGAGCATTGTGCAATTTCTAACATGAATCTGACAGAAAATTATCACACCGACTTCTGTCTTTTTCGATCAGATTTTGTCTTTTTATCCTTCCTCCATTTTATCCATGGGAAAGACCAGACGAACCCTGAAATAGTCCCCATCCAGAAAGAGTTCAAATTTGCCATGGAGCTGTTCCGTCATACTCTTGGCAATGGACAGGCCCAAACCGCAGCCCTCTGTGCTTCGGGAAACATCTCCCCGAATAAACCGCTCCGTCAATTCATTTGCCGTCATATTCAAGGGATTGGCAGAGACATTTTTCATGGTATAGATCAGGCTGTGAGCCGTCTCCTGCAGATCAATATAGACCCTTGTCCCCGGCTGAGCATACTTGCACACATTGGTATACAGATTATCCAACACCCGGAATAAAATTTTTCCGTCTGCCGAAATCATGGCCGGAGGATCCACCAGATGTACAACCGGTTCCAGATTTCTGTTCTCAAATCTTTCCTGAAATTCTCCCAGCACCTGTCCCAGCATCTGAACCATATCAATTCTTTCCCAATGAATGGTCAGGTTACCGGAAGTGGCACGGCTGGCATCCATAAGAGCTTCCGCCATGGTTTTCAGCCGCATGGCTTTGTTTTCCAGAATATCCAGATATTCCTTCACCCGGTCATTATCAATATTTTCCCGTTTCAGCAGATCCACATAACTGATAATGGAAGTGAGAGGTGTTCTCAGATCGTGAGATACATTGGCAATCAGATCCGTCTTCATTCTCTCACTGCTCGTTCTCTCCTGAACAGCCAATTCCAAGCTGTCATCCAGCATATTGACAATTTCTGCCATTCTTCGGCTGTCGCCCTTCATACCCTTGGTATCAAGCTTGCGTCCCACTTCCCCGCCGGCCATCAGTCTCACCCGTTCGAAAATCTTTCTCTGTTGATTTTCCCGACGGCAATACATGGCAAAACCGGAAACGCACCAGATCAAAAGCAGTGCAGAAAAAAGGATAACCAATTTCCATCGCTGCAAAGTGATACCATAGACGTCCAATCCCGCCAACAAAATGAGTACGATCTGATAAATTGCAAAAACCAGGAATCGATACCGGCTCCGCAAACGATCACTCTGCATGGAGAATGCTTCCCGAATATTTTTTACCGCATGTACAAACAGAAAGCCCGACACAAATTTTTTGGCTCGTATCCGCCGAATCAAACTGAGCATGGAAAATACAGCCGGAAAATATGCCAGAAGAAACAAAACCAGACCAGTGACCACATCGATCCAGAAACCGGTTTGATATCCGTACATGATTTCCCGAATACCGCAATACAACATGATCAGAGGAAGTATCGTACCAAGAATAGAGAATTCCGTGTACCAAAGGTCAAACCCTTTCATGTTCTGTCTTCCTGTAAATACCAATCCGCAGAAAGAAATCACCAGTCCCAACAGCAGCGTAATCCCCAATGCCATCAATATTCGATAAAGCTTAAGAAACTGATTATACCGCATAAATACCTGGGCATATTGGTCTTTCGCAACAAAAGTGGTATCCACTGCCACCATCAGCTCATATGTTCCATCTGACAGGATCCCCTCATATTCCAAATCATAAAAAATATTTTCGCTGATGGAACTCTTCAGGTTTGTCACCTGCCGTCCCGTTTCCGAAGTAATGGAATAGTATTTTCCATAGGAACGAAGGGCATCACTGCTTAACTGGCCTCCTGCATTGGTGGAAATGATGGTACCTCCCTCTGCCTCCACCCGGATCAGACGATACAGGAAATTCGTTTCTGTTCCGTTTTTAATTCCAAAATACCGCTGATATTCATAATATTCTGCCAGCTGATACAGCAGGGAAATCAACACCGTCTTTTCCGTCAGAACCGTTTCCTCGCTGGTCGCTGCGGCAAAATTCTGATCAATGATCTGGTTATTAAAAAGGGCGGATCCCGGATCTTCCCTCTTTCCTTTTTTATCCCCGATTTTTTCCTTCGGTTCCGGCAGATCCTCTTCGGAATCCAGATTTTTATCTCCCCGAATAATCAGAGCATTATCTTCATTGAATATCAATCCAATGGACTGGCCATAATCCATGGCATTCTGTAAAGTACATTCCCGTTCTGTCCCCGATTCATCCGTTACCGTCTGCACCGTTTTATTCAAATCCAACGAACCATTGGTTTCAAAACGTTTTTCCAGTTCAGCGTAATTCAGAACATTCCGAACATCCCGGCATAACAGCCGCCCGAACACGTCCGTATCTTCATACTCCCGCCCTTTTCTGGCATCCTGATAATACTCTTTGGTGGAATATCGAAATCCTGTCACTATGGTACCGGCCAATAATATCAAACATACGATATGGATCAGCCATACCGCCTTTCCAGACTTCTTTTCTCTTCCCATCTGCCTCATCTTTCTTTTCAGCGTTTTTCCAGTTTATACCCGATTCCCCATACCACCTTCAGGTACTGAGGATCTCTGGGATTAATCTCAATTTTTTCCCGAATATGACGGATGTGAACGGCCACCGTATTATCCACACCCACCGCCTGCTCATTCCAGATATTCTCATAAATCTGTTCAATGGAAAATACCTTTCCCAGATTTTTGATAAGGAACAGAAGAATATTGTACTCGATGGGGGTTAAGCGAACCTTCTCCCCTTCCAGCTGCACTTCCTTCTTCTCATCATCCACCACCAGTCCGCCGGTTCTATAAATATGTTCTGTGGATTCTGCCAAAGTTCCCAGCTGAGTATAGCGGCGAAGCTGAGATTTCACCCTGGCCACCAGATCCAAAGGACTGAAGGGTTTCGTAATATAATCATCTGCACCCATATTCAATCCCAGAATCTTATCCGCATCTTCTGACCGGGCAGAAAGCAGAATAATCGGAACACTGCTGATCTCACGAATTTTCAGAGTAGCCCTCATACCATCCAGTTTCGGCATCATAATATCCAGAATGATCAAATGAATTTCCTCTCTTTGAAGAGTCTTCAAAGCTTCTTCTCCATCATAGGCAGTCAGAACATGATATCCTTCCTGAGTCAGATAAATCTCAATGGCTTCCACGATTTCTTTATCATCGTCACATACTAAAATTGTCTGCATATATCTTCTCCTCTCCGCTTGTTTCTTCAAAAAACTTCCTGCTGCGCACACTGTGCAGACAGGAAGTTATCCTAACCTTATCAAAAAGTATTCCCGTATTCTATTCCAGTGTTCTCACAAACTGCTATGAATGTAATGTGTAATGTGCTGAAAAAGAAGGGATCTCCGAAATTATTTCAGGGTTTTCTCCACAGCTGAATTCATCATTTCCGGAAAATCCTGATGGTATTTGTCATAAGAAAGCTGATATCCGGCGCCTTCCAGCAAATCTGCAGAACCTTCGGGGTCATCCGCAATATCCTGCATCATCGTATAGACCGACTGCCAGGCTTCCCGGAAATTGGACACTTCATTTTCTGAGCTTTCGTCCACCCAGGACTGAACCAGGACTGCTAAGCTGTCTTCCGTAACCATATCAAACACTTCTTCACCCCAGTCCAGCAGCTGACCGGCTGCTTTCGCTCCGCGCAAAGAACTTCCTGCGGTTCCCGGTGCAACATCTGCACACTCATCCAGCAGCTCCATCAGAATATCCGGATCTTCTTCTGTATAGCCCTCATGATCCGAAAGCTCTTCTGACTGTCCTTCTGCACTTTCTTCCTCCGCTGTCTCCTCTTGCGTATCAGCCGTACTCATATCGCCTTCCGCCTGCTCCTGCGTCTCTTCTTCCTCAACCGGAACACTGGCTGTCTCCACTTCCACTGAATTCTGCGTGTTTTCCTCTGCTGCGGAGGTCTCCGGGCTCTGCTTTGCACCACAGCCTGCCAGTATCAAGACCAGACACATACCCAGAAATACTTTTTTAAACTGCCTCATCATTCTATTTCCTCCAGAAAATCAAGTCATTTACGTTAATTGTTACTCTCAGTGTAATCCATTTCTTTAGAAATTTCTATCGTATTTTTATTAAAATATCATTAATCTTTAAATACAAATCCTCTTATTTTTTATAAATTGTCTTAAATTAATATACATTAGCGACTAAACTTATTTTCCATTCGAAATTTGCCAATTTACCTATTTTTATAAGTATTTTAGGCATAATTTTTTTCTTATTTCCAATTGCTCATTTTGTTATTATCATTTATACTTCTTACCATATATTTTCGTTATCAACTCACTAGGAAAAGCAATACATTTCTATTTCCATATTGGGGGAGGGCTATTATGCAGGTTGTTGATTTACGGTTAAATGATAATATGGAAGTAGTAAGGATTGTTTCCCATCAGCAGGCAGAAGCGGACAATCATTTTCCTTATCCCGACTTTCCCATGATTTTTTATGATATTTCTCTGGATAATTTTATTGATAATCGTATTCACTGGCATTGGCATAAAACCTTTGAACTTTTTGAAGTAATATCCGGTTCCTTTTCTATACGAACCAGCAAAAGTGCCCATCAGATCAAGACAGGTGACGTCTGTTTCATCAATGCCAAAATTCTGCATTCCCTTGATCCTTTGGAAAAACCAGAAGATTGTTTGATTCGCGTCAATGGATTTACCGGTGATTTGATCAGCGGAGGACCGGACACCTTTTTCAATACCCGGTATATTATCCCTGTAGTAGAGTGCCGCGATTTAGATATGTTTCATTTTACCGATCAGGGGCAGCATACTGCATTTATCAAGGAAAAACTGGCACAAAGCCGGGCATTGATGGAAAATGCCGGTTTTGCCTATGATCTGGATATTCGCCAGTGCATGACCGATATCTGGAAAATTCTTTTCCAGGAATTTCAGCCTTTCTTCCTCAATCAATCCGCTCCGGATGCCCGGGACGAGGAAAGAATGAAGGCCATGCTGACTTATATACGCAGCAATTATAACAAGAAGATCTCTCTTCCTGACATTGCCAATGCTGCCAGCATCAGTGAACGGGAATGTTTCCGCTGCTTTAAGAAGATGCTGGATATTACTCCCAATAACTATTTACAAAACTATCGAATGCGAATGGCCGTCCGTCAGCTTCTGGAGACCAATGATTCCATTTTTACCATCAGTCAGTCCTGCGGTTTTGCAGACAACAGTTACTTCGGCAAAACCTTCCAGAAATATTTTCACTGTTCTCCTACCGAATACCGACGCCGGCAAAAAGAAAAGATTGCCCTTCATGATCTTTGATATCAACCACGATTTTCATACCAAAAACGGGACTGTACACGAATCTCTTTCGTGCCCCAGTCCCGTTTTCTTCGCTTTTATATGACTCATCGCTGTTTTGACTCAGTCCTGTTTTTCGCTTTTATATGATTCATCGCTGTTTTGACTCAGTCCCCGTTCTTTTTTACCCTTATCTGACTCTGGATAAAACTCCCTTTTTCATCTCATACACCTCATCGCAGAGTACATCGATATCTTCCTTATCATGACTGGCCAGCAAAATACATTTTCCTTTTTCCTTCAGAGAAAGAAGAACCTTACGAATATCCTCGACGCCTTCCCGGTCCAGACCATTCATTGGCTCGTCCAAAATCAGTATCTCCGGATCCTCCATAATGGCCTGAGCGATTCCCAGCCTCTGACGCATTCCCAGGGAATACTTCCCTACCTTCTTTTTGGAATGAGCATCCAGCCCCACTTGTTCCAACACTTCATAGATCTCCGGATCCTGAATTTTCTTTTGGATTTCCGCTAAATTTTTCAGATTTGCAAAGCCGGACAGGTAATTCAGAAATGCCGGAGTCTCAATAATCGCCCCCGTATTCTCCGGAAAATCGGTATCTTTACCGATAATCTTTCCATTGACGGTTACCGTTCCCGAAGTCGGAAGCAGGAAGCCGCAGATCATCTTCATCAGTACCGTTTTGCCGGAACCATTCCTGCCCACAAGACCATAGATTTTTCCGTCCCCCAGTTCCAGGGACACCTGATCTACCACGGCATGATCATCAAATTTCTTTGTCACTTCAGATATCACAATTCTATTACTCATCCTAATTCCGCCTTTCCATTTGCGCATTTCTGCATTGGTTCGTCCAGCCCAGAAAACAAATGATCAGAATGATCACGATCTGTACTGCCAAAACCAGTTCCACAGAAAAACCCTGACCCATATTCAGACTGCTTCTCTCCCACATACTCCAGCTGACCGGATACCAGCAGACGAATTCTCCCGGGACAACCAGAACCAACAGATAATACATCATCATTACTCCGGCAGACAATCTGGGACTTCCGGTACGAAGAAGAAGCCAGGCTGACAACAGACTATTCATACATAGTTGAACCGTCATCAATCCGACAGCCGTCAATCGCTGCCCGACAGACCAGTCCCCGCAAAGAAGCAATGACGCACCTCCTGCCAGTACCATATATGCTATTGTCAAAAGAATCTCCCGGATGCAAAGCTGTCTCCACCACTTCTTCCAGGAATGATATCGCATCAGTCGTGTATAAATTCCATGCATTCTCTCCCATTCTGCCAGCCGCCCTGCCAGAAGAAGATGAACAAAAAGAATCAAAAGCCAGCCTAAAATGATCCGCCATTCCCACATTCCCCGGGCAACAGGGAAGCCCATCATTCCATCCAACATACCTCTCGCCTCCTCCCAAACTCAGCGACTTTCTCTCATCGTTTGGACAGCTCGATATCAAAGGTGTTCAGATATCGCCGACAGATCATCAACGACAGTACAATCAACAGCAAAAAGAAGGCCAGAGCATAAACCATTGAAGGAAGCCCCGGTACGACTCCCAAATCCATCCAGCGACTAAAGGTCAGCGGGGAAACTCTTAAAACCCATTTTGAGATTTCCGCCAAAAATATATCCTGACGATAGGCAATATCCAACAGAAAAGAATATCCTATAAAAATCCAGGCAGCCCGCGAATCGGCAAAAAGAACCAATGCAAAAAAGACTGCGGAAAAGGCAAACATCCAAAGACAGCTCCAGAGAAAGGAAATTCCCATGACCGTCAATGGTGTCATCGTGCTGTATCGAGTCATCAATCCTGCGGAACTTACATCAGCCAATACATCCGGAAAATCCTGCAGGGGCATCATCGCCTTCTGTACCACTTCTCCCCAGTCACCGGTGAAGCTGATATGTCCTCCGGTGCAGGCAGCAAACACCAGAAATATGAATAGATTATACAGTACAATCATACTTCCAATATACAGAAACTGTCCTGCCAGCCAGTCCTTTCGATGCGATCGCAGCATATAGTACTGCAGACCGCTCTCTAAAAACGGTATATCACAAATCAGAAGCAAGAACCCCATAAAGACGTAACGCTCCATATAAATACTGTTCATGTTCAAAATATACATTTCAAACACATTCATCGACGTCTGCTCCTGTGCCAGATAAGAGGGCAGATCCTTATAATACCACAGATATATCAGAAAGACTGCCGCCGCCATACAGTAAATACGCGGATTACTCCAGGTCTTCTGATAATTATAACGGGCAAACTGCCACTTCGCCTTTTTATTATCCATAAACCAGAGACCTCCTGATTCTGCGGACAAAAACAAAACAAGAGAAACCGATCAAAACCAGCAGGTATACAAGAGTATGACGCCAGCCTCCCCAGGCCTCATACACATTATAGCTGGTTGTCCCAATCCAACCTGGCATCAGCCAGGGCAGCTGTGTAACCTCTCCAATATAATTCAACAGAAGATGCAGTAAAAAAGGCAGCACCAGAACAATATATTTATTTTCCGTAAAAGTGGAAATGGCAAGGGAGGCTACGGGCCATTCTATACCCAGACAAATCAGGCTCAACAGATCCAAAAGGAAAAGCGCTGCGTAATACCCTTGATTCTGCCATCCCTCATATATGGTATTCTCATAGATATATATTCCTTCTCCCCATCCATGTTCCCAGACGAGCAAGAAGGATATGTAGCAGAGGGAAGAAATTAAAATCAGGGAAATCGCAGACAACAGAGCTGCCGCAATCTTCCCTCTCAAATACGTACGGAGATCCGTCCGCAGCAGATAGTACTTCTGATATCCATTGGCTTCTTCCAGATACAGGTAGGCTGAAGGAATCACAGAAAAAACAGGAACGGCCAAAACACCAATTCCATATCCTACCGAGGTCTCAAAGACATACAATGCTCCCAGATAGGTACCATCCAGCAGCAATCCATGATCAATCAGACTTTCCCAATCTCCAATAAAAAGACATAACAAAAATCCAAGGACACAGATCCAAAACGCTGGACTCTTCATTATTTTTTTATACTCATTCCAGATCATCTATTCCCCTCCCCGATTTATAAGAGACTATCTGCACTATTGCAAGATGATTAATAACTCTGTTTTTTTGAAGGATTAATCAGCATAAAATTTGAAAAACAACACACAGGAATACCTCGTTTTAACACATGAAGTGTAACTGTGGATAACTCTCCAACATGGTCTCTGCTTTATTCATCCCCCAACAAACCCGATAGTGCTACTAACAACCCTATGATAGCAATGACAAAAGCACTATAGTAGCAAAACGCAGAATCATCTATTGCAACAAACAATAACATTATTGCAAATAATAATAGTACAATCGCAAACCCAATTTTTTTCATTTGAAGTATCTCCAATTCTATTTCTTATTCAGAAAGTTAATAAGAATTCTAATAATTACAACAATTACCAATGCTTCAACCAAAAAAGGTATCAACCAGAATCCCAAATTGAATCCCATGCTATTTCCTCCCGCGTCTACCAGAATCATCCAGTCATTCCTGACCGGGTCCAAACTTGTCTCGTTCCGCCTGTCCATAACCAGTGGGCAGTTCAGCTCCTTTTGTTTTTTAGATGTACATTTGACTTATTAAAAAGTGTGAATATAGTTATTTCACCGGTGATTTCATTACTCGCACTTCTTTTGCTAATACTATAGTATAAGCTATTCTATAGGTATAGGATAATGTTTTTTCTAATAGATGTCAACTGTTTTCCGACTTTTTTAATCTATTTTCTTCTTTTGTATAACATATCGATTGCCATTTAAAAATATACACACTCTTACGTAACACTTATAATTGCCAACTACATAAAACCCCATTGTAATTTATCCCGAATCATTACAGTATATCCGATATCAAAGTAACAGTACGACAGGATTCATAAACGGCAGCCGGTTACACAAGATGATTGTCCACTGTAACCGACTGCCTGATTTCTGTATGATCTGTTGCTGATATTAGAATTACGGAGTCCATCTTCCGGAAATCGTTGCCGATTTGCTCGTACTTGAATTTGTGCTTGTAGACATTTTCAAATAATAAGCTGTTTTAATGCAGCCGGCTTTAGCCATTTTGATAGAATACTCTGAATCATTGGAAGCATATTCGCTCTTATAATCTACATAGTATGTACCTGTACCAGGAACCATTACCTGATCTGTGGCAACTGCACCGGACGTATACTTGATCCCCCGGGAAACAATACCATATCCCGTATCATTGTAATATCCGGTAACCGTAATCATTGCCTGACATCTTCCCTCTGTCTTTGTCGCCGGGTCGCTGCATTCATAAGATCCACCACCATTGATGGTATAGTCATAGGAACAAGAACCGATGTGCAATTCATCTGCTCTTACCTGCACCAACGTGGAGAAGACCATTACACTTAAAAGCAATGCGATCACAGAAAGCTCCCACCATTTGAATTTTTTCGCTGTCACATGAAACTCCTCCTCTCTTTTATTGTTGTACATTTAGTTTATGAAATACAATGTGATGATGATTTCACCGGTGACTTTTATACTCACTTTCTACTAATACTATCGCATAAACTGTTCTATATGTATAGGATAACATCCTCTCTGTAACATGTCAATTGTTTTCTGATTCTTTAATAATTTTCCACCTTTTTGTGATTTTTTTATTTATTTCTAAGTAATATACGCACTCTTTTACAGCATATACACAAATTGATCACGCAGACATTCATTCTTGCTTGTTTGCATCCGGTAATTCAGACCATTAGACAGTATCCTGCTAATCCTTAGTGACGCTGTCCTGCAATCTGGAACAATGAGTTCCGCTTGCGGAACTCTCGCGCTGCCGCGCGGCTTCTCCTGCAGCCAAATTTCCATTGGATCGGCATGCGCGTCCTCCCGGAAGGTTTTATGCAATAGGAACGGAGTTTCCTATTGCATAAAAACAGTCGGTTACACAGAATCATTTTTCTCTGTAACCGACTATAAGAATTCTATATCACTGTTTTGTAATAAACCCTCTTTACCGCTTCATGGGAAGAAAATAAACATACAAAAAATAAATAAAGTAATGCAATATCTGAATCTTATTTAATCTTATAAAATCCACTGACATCTACAGCTTCATTCTCCATATTCTCGATGAAAAAGCGATATGTACCAGCTTTACTAATCGAAAACGTATGGGACAATGTCTCAGAACCAATCACATATCTCCTTCCACCCGACACATCAATTAGTCCTGCCCGTACAGATTTTCCATCTGTATTTACAGAGACAGAAATATAAAATTTATCTCCCGCATTCAAAGAAATCGTACTATTCGTTTTCATAGTAGCATGCGCTGATATTCTCCACTCAAAAAGATGAGCTACACCTCTTGATTTCTCCGTTCCCTCCACATCTCCCCATTCCACAAGGGCTGCTTCATCCTCCTGATCCGTGTATTCTTCGAGCACATTCTCAAGTGGAACCAATGTCTCTTCTACTTCAACCTTTGTCGCTTCGAAGACTATATCATATAAATTTGAAATTCCCTGTCCTGCAGCAAAAGCCGTCATACTGCCCGACACCAAAAAGAATACGGATACCAGTACTGCGATTTGTTTTGCTCCCTTTTTTATCGTTCGATATTCCTCCATTCGTTCAATTCGTTTCAATACCGTCTGTTTATCTTCTACCATCATAGACACGTTCCATGGCACCTTCCTCTTATCATCCACTGCACATACTTTCAGCGTTTCATAATACAAACGATGATCTGCCAATTGCTCCACAGTATCTTCGTCGCAATAGTATTCACTCCATTCATTTACCATCTGCAGCATCTGTTTTGTCAGAGGATTAAACCAATGAATACAGGTAATCCACATAACCAGTCTTTTGATCAGAATATCCATGTGTCTTCGATGCATCCATTCGTGTGTAAAGAGACAACGCAATTCTTCTTCACTATATTTTTTTTCCGCCGGGAAAAGAATCTTCATTCGATAAAGACCGCAGATCATGGGGCCTTCTAATCCATAACAGCAGCCGATTTGTATGTCCTTTGTTCCAGGGTGACCGGATTGAAACGTTCTCCAGATTTCCTGTGTTGTTTTATCTGCTTCAAAACTTCGCTTTTTAAGACTTCTCAGTCTTTTGGCATCTCTTCCAAAAAGAATCATCTCCCGAATCAGTCCCAGCGTCCATACAACACCTATCACTTTCAGACACTGGTATACCGGGGGCGTCATGGCAAAAACATTACCGACCGTCACATCGCCCTGCACGGTTCCTGCCACAATCGATAAATAAACAATCGGGAACAGAAAAAATACTATAATGGTAAGCAAAGAGTAGTATACCACTTTGATATACCCTCGCCGATCCAACCACCTTCGGAATAAGCACCACAACAGATACCAAATACTTCCGCTTACTGTCATAGTAAGTATCATAAACCCCAGCTTACTCCAAATGATCAATGATTTCCTGAATCCTTTCTTTCTCTTCTTGTGAAATTTCTCTTCCCTTTTTTCCGCAGAATGCGCTCAAAAGTCCGGAGAGAGATCCTTTAAACCAAAAATTTGTAAACTCTTCCGTTTGCTCCTGTACATACTCTTCTTCCTTCACCATAGCAGAATAGTATACAATCTGCCCCTTTTTCTCACACTCAACAAATCCTTTCTGACGCAGGTGCAGGATGAAGGTGGTGATAGTCGAACGCTCCAGATGAACATCATAAACTTCCAGACATTTTTTCTGAATCTCTGCTGCAGAAATAGGTTCTTTATTATCCCAAATACATTTCATGAGCATGGACTCCCTGCCTGTCAATGGTTCCAATATCGCCTTTTTTTTCATAGATTCCGTTCCTCCTGCTAACATTTTTTCTTGTTATGCTTCTTTCCTGTTAATACTTCTTTCTACTACTAATCCTGAATTATTCACCTTTGTAGGGTGAAAGTGGCTACAAGCCACATGGTTACTGTATTTCAGCTGTTATTGCATTTCATCTGTTAAGTGAATAGAAAAAGAACATCCAATTGTGGTAAAATTAAGGTGTTCGAAATCTTAATAATTACACAAAGGAGCCCTTTATGGATATTTTAGACACCTTATCACTGAAAAGCGATAGACAGATTAAAATAAATTTTTATGGAGGCGATTTATCCTCCGATGCATGACTTCTCCTAATAAAAGAATTACACTTAAATCACAGTACCATTATAGCTGTGATGATTTCTGGATTTTCAACACGATACATGATGAAATCTAATGAGCTTTTATAAATCCATGCTGTTCCATCACAACAAAAATGAAGATGGTAGATATCAGCAGAATTATCACTGGGATTCAAATACTTCAATACAAATTCTATATCATTATCGCTCCATCGACCAGTTTTCATAATACTACGTTTAACTTTTAATTGAGAAATCAAACTTGCAAATTGATTTTCATCGTCGATCTCATAGCCGGATAAACTTGTGATTTCTATCCGAGTTTCATCGGGAAATAATGTGACTTGCTTATTCAGAGCAATAATAAGTACGATAATAATAATTAGTACAACTCCAAGTTTTTTTCTTTTATCCATCCAAAATCATTCCTGTTACCATTTCTTTCTACTACTAATAGATAACTACTAATATATCTTTTCGTTAACATTTTCTGCTAACATTATCGTAATAGTTAATCTAAGAGTATCACCGATTTCTTTCTGTGTCAATCAACAAAATACTTCTCTTCTATTTTCATACTTTCTGCTTTTTTTACCGGAAGCTGCCTTCTTTAGCAGAAGCTTCTTCCGCTGCCTCCTTTTTTGGATGCATGATTCTTTCTTCTTCCTTTTGCCAGAAGCAAAAAAAGAGTCTAAGTCGAAACTTAAACTCTTTTCAGAGGCGACACTCGGATTTGAACCGGGGATAGAGGTGTTGCAGACCTTTGCCTTACCACTTGGCCATGTCGCCATAAGTGACTCCAACGGGATTTGAACCCATGTTACCGCCGTGAAAGGGCGGTGTCTTAACCGCTTGACCATGGAG
>JAQXIM010000112.1 GCA_029007785.1 Clostridiales bacterium
CACTTTTCGGAAGGGGCAAGTACCATTACCCAGCAGCTCGTGAAAAATAATGTGTTGACAAGCTGGACGGAAGAAAAAGATTTCTTTGATAAGCTGGAACGAAAAATTCAGGAACAGTATCTGGCCATTTGTCTGGAGCGGGATACTTACAAAGCATTCATCCTGGAGAATTATTTGAATACGATCAATCTCGGCAGTGGATGTTGGGGTGTCCAGGCTGCATCGATGCGGTATTTCAATAAAGATGTATCGGATTTGACCCTGTCTGAGTGTGCATTGTTGGCGGGAATTACGAAAAATCCTTCCGCTTACAGTCCTTTGAATGATGCAGAAAAATGCCAAAGCCGTCAGAAACTGGTTCTGAAAAATATGTATGAACAGAAATACATTTCAAAAAAAGCCTACAAAAAGGCCTTGAAGGATCCGGTGTTTGATCGTGTGAAAGAGAACAGGAAAAATGCGGATCAAAATGATGTTCTGTCATATTTTGAGGATGCCTTGCTGAATCAGGTTTGTCAGGATTTGATGATCGAGCTCTCCTGTTCGGAAGATGCGGCGTGGAAGATGCTGTACCGCGGCGGATTGACAATCTATTCCACTCAGGACAGTAAGCTGCAGAAAATTGCTGAAGAAGAAATAAACAATGACGACTATTATTCGGAAGATTCACAACAATCTTCCATTGTCGTCATGGATTACCGGAATGGAAGTGTGGCTGCCATTGTTGGAGGCCGCGGCAAAAAGAATGCCAGTCTTGTGTGGAATCGGGCAACAGACAGTCCGCGTCAGCCGGGATCTGCAATTAAAGTCTTGGGTCAATATGCGTTGGCTCTGGAAAATGGAGATATTACACTGGGGACTGTGCTGGATGATGAACCCTACACGTATTCTGACGGAAAGGAGGTAAACAATGCCGACGGAACCTTCAGCGGAATGATAACGGTTCGTCAGGCGATTGTTGAATCCTTGAATATTCCTGCAGTAAAAGTTCTGCAGCAGGAAGGAATCAAAAAGGTGTGGAAGAATCTTCAAATACTGGGATTTTCTCATCTCGGAAAAGAAGACAAGGTTGAATCTTTAGCCTTGGGAGGAACATATAACGGTGTCACCAATCTGGAACTGACCAATGCATATGGAGTCATTGCCAATGGAGGCATTCTGTATCAGCCCAAATACTATACGAAGGTCGTTGATCAGGATGGAGATATTTTGCTTGACCGCACCGATACGGGTACCGAAGTGTTTACAGAAACGACAACTTCTCTGTTGACTTCAGCCATGGAAGATGTTATGACCGAGGGTACGGGAGTTAAGGCAAATTTTGAAGGAATGTCATTGGCTGGAAAAAGCGGAACAACAACAGGACGAAAAGATCTCTGGTTTGTTGGTTATTCTCCCTATTATGTTTGCGGAGTCTGGTGTGGTTTGGATGAGGCTGACGAACAAGGCAAAAGCGATACGGCAAAACTGCTGTGGCGGGGTGTGATGGAACGTGCTCACGAAGGAAAGTCGGATCCCGGATTTACTTCCTCCAAGGGTCTGAAAACCTGTGTGATTTGTACGAAATGTGGTAAAAAAGCAGTCAGTGGTCTCTGTGACAGTACTCTGCAGGGAAATATGACAAAGAAAGAGCTTTTTGTGAAAGGATCAGAGCCCACCGAAGACTGTCAATGCCATGTAGCAGTAAAAATCTGTCAGGCGTCAGGAATGCAGGCAAACAGTTATTGTCCGAAGGGGCAGATTCAGACCAACGTTTACTTGAAGTCCGGTACGGAAGGAACGGCAGATGAAGCATTTGTGATTCCTTCGGATCTTAAAAATGATCTTTGTACCGATCATGAGAAATGGTGGCAGCAGTTCTTCGGAGAAAGCGGGAATGATGACAGTCAGACGGAGAATCCGGAAGATCACCAGAATGAACCGGATCCCAAGCCGGAACAATCGAATGATCCATCGGATCAGGATCAGGAGCATACCAATCCGGAGGAAGAAGAGGAGAACATCTGGGATTGGATTCAGGGATTATTTTAGTAGCATGATATCAATGACAGGTGAAAGACCGGATTTATCATCCCAAATATTAAAATCCGGAGTTTTCAAAAATGCTTGTAGGAGAATTTCAGACCAATAAGAGATACACCGGAAATGCTCATGAAAAAATCTCAGCTCAATAAGAGATACACCTAAAATGCTTATGGAAAAATCTCAGCTCAATAAGAGATACACCGGAAATGCTCATGGAAAAATCTCAGCTCAATAAGAGATACACCTGAAATACTTATGGAAAAATCTCGGAGTCAATAAGAGATATGACTGGAAGTTTTACAGAAAATTTCAAAGTCAATAGGTGGGTTTTCCGGAATCACTATGGATTATTTTCCGGTATTGTTGTAAAATAACCTGGAATAACGAAGGAAAAAGAAGTAGAATCATTGTTGAAAAACAA
>JAQXIM010000113.1 GCA_029007785.1 Clostridiales bacterium
TGCGGTCAATATTTTCATTTAAAAGATCATGTCCAATTGGGACACCTCTATACAATTAGTTAATTAACAGCAAAAGGAAAGGAGAATACACACATGTTATTGCTTTGTTATCCCAAATGCTCCACCTGCCAGAAGGCAAAGAAATGGTTGGATCAGAACCAAATCACATATACAGAACGTCATATCGCGGAGGAAAATCCTTCCTATGATGAACTGAAAGAATGGTATGAAAAGAGCGGACTTCCGTTGAAGAAATTCTTCAATACCAGCGGAATGGTTTACAAAGAGATGCAGCTGAAGGACAAGTTACCGACCATGAGTGAAGAAGAACAGCTGAAACTTCTTGCATCCAATGGAATGATCGTAAAACGTCCGCTTCTTATAATGGAAGAAAACGTGCTTGTAGGATTTAAGGAAGCTCAGTGGAACGAAGAACTGAATAGATAGGCCCGGAAGCTGCCGTGGAAGCAGTGTTTTACACCTGGCTTTTGGAGGAACATGAATAATCAGGAATCAACCGATCGAATCGGATACTATTTCCGCAAAGAAAAATGGATCCTATTCATTGTTGCGATAACGGGAGTTTTATATAATGTGGGAATGGCAGCCGGCCCCTGGTTTGAAGGCCATATGGTTCAGTATCTGTGCGACATATTGGGCGGCAGCAGAAAAGCCTTGGAAATGGCAGTGCTGGCGATGGCATATGTGCTGACCATTTTTTTTGTACAGTATATGCGTTATCTCAAGCGGCTTTATGTACGAAAGTTTGCTAACCATATCAGTAAAAGCATGAAAATGACCCTGTACTGGAATCTGCTGCATCGGAAAACGACAGAGCAGGAAGCGGCGGGTTCTATGATGACCAAGATTATCTCCGATGCCGATGCCTGTGTGGAAGGAATGCGGAAGTTTACCACAGAGGTATTTGATACCGGTGTCGTAATGGTATCTTATCTGGCCATGCTGTTGTTCTATGACTGGAAACTGACACTTCTTTCTATGCTGTTCCCGCCGATTGCTTATTTTCTGGCGGAAAGACTTAAAACAGTAGTTATAAAGAACGTGGCACTGAGCCGGGAGAGCAGTGCCAGGCTGCATGAAGCAACTTTGGAGCGGGTGACGAATGCTCTGACTTATCGAGTATATGGTCAGGAAACCAATCGCAATTTTGCCTATGAAGAGAGCCTGACAGACTATGAAAAGAAAGCGGTCCGGGCAAATATCTGGGAAAATGCCATGCCGCCCATTTATCAGGCGATTTCCATGCTGGGAGCTGTGGTGATCATATGGTTTGGCGGAAAAAATGTGTTTGGTACCGGATGGAGTGTCTGGAATATTGCGTCATTCACCACGTTCTTTTCCTGTTATCAAAAACTGGCAGTGAAATCATCCAAGGCGGCGAAGCTGTTCAATGCTGTCCAGAAAGCGAATGTATCCTGGAGACGAATAAAACCCTATTTAGCTCCGGTGAAAGAAGAATCCGATTCCGGTACATATTCCGGCACTGACCTTTTGGTTCAAAATGTAACCTTTGCCTATCCCGGTCAGGATCCCCTTTTTTCTGAAGTGAGTTTTTCAGCAAAAACAGGAGAAATCATAGGTATCACCGGAAAGATTGCCTGTGGGAAATCTACCCTGGGAAAACTCCTGATTGGAGAACTGCCCTATGAGGGCAGGATTTCTCTGGGGGATTATTCCTTTTCCCATCAGGGAAATCGTTATGAAGCAGGAGTAGCCTATCTTGGTCATCAGCCCGAACTGTTCAGCGGTACCATCGAGGAAAACATCTGTATGGGAGTTCCGGGAGATATTGATCCGGTTCTTCGGGCGGTCTGTATCGATCAGGAAGTGTCCGGATTTCCTGATGGAATTCACACTGTGATCGGAAACGGAGGAATCCGGCTTTCCGGGGGTCAGCAGGCAAGAATTGCCTTGGCAAGAGCTTTATACCATCGGCGTCCGGTGATGATCCTGGATGATCCTTTTTCTGCCGTCGATATAGAGACGGAAAAACAGATCTTTTCCAATATCCGTATCTGGACAAAAGACAGTATTGTACTGTTGATTTCTCACCGCCTTTCTCTGTTTCCAAAGATGGATCAGGTGTTATGGATGGAAAATGGCAGAGTATATGCCGGATGTCATGAGGAGCTGATGGAGACAAATCCCAATTATCGGGTTCTTTATGAGATTCAAAGGAAGGAGGCAAAGGATCATGAAGAATAAATCCTCGGTGATTCGTATTATTGGCGAGATGATAGGAAAGAATCCCGGACTTTGTTTTCTTCTCCTTTTCGTTATTGGAGTTTCCATTTGTTTTTCTTTGCTTCCGCCTCTTGTATTGGAGAGAATTGTAGATACACTGACAGCGGGAGAGGAGATTGCATTATCCATAGCGGTGGCATATTTTGTTATGGTGGCTTTTTCCGGTCTTTTAGATGCGGCGAAGGAAAGTATGATTACCGCTTTTGGACAGAAAACAACTCACCGGATCCGTTCTGTCATGAGTGAAAAACTGAAGCGTTTGCCTTCCTCTTACTATGTGGAAAGAGAACAGGGGGTAACTTCCTCCCGATTCGTGAATGATGTGAATACCGTGGAAAATCTGTTTACTTCCGGTATTATCAGTATGGCGGCAGATCTTTGCAAGCTGATCAGTATCCTCTGTATTGTTTTTTCAAAAAGTCTGGGTTTGGGATTACTCCTGATTCTGGCAACTCCTTTGCTTTTTTTGATGACTCGTCAGTTCCAAAAAAGAATGCTGAAGGCCCAGATGGAAAACAGGGAAGCTGTTGGAAGGACAAATCAGCAGATTCCGGAAACACTGAAAAATATGCGTACGATTCGTGTTCTTGGGCAGGAGACATATATGCTTCATCGTTATGGGGATACCATCGAACAAAGCTATCGGGCCCAGGAACGATCCAATTTTTATGATGCCGTTTATTCCCCCATTGTGGTATCCGTCAGTTCTCTTCTCATTGGTATTGTGATGGCAGCTTCCGCTCAGAGCGGCACGGTTCAGGTGTTTTTTGGAATGACCGCCGGTACCGCAGCGGCAGTCATTGCCTATGTCAGCAATTTCTTTGGTCCTCTGGAGAGTATTGGAATGGAAATTCAAAACATACAGTCAGCGGTGGCCGGCGTACAGCGAATCAATGAATTCCTGAGAGAAACTGAGATAAAGAAGAGTTCCATGGAGACAAAACCTGAGGAAAGTGAATACGCTTTGGAGACAGGCTGCTGCTTAAAGGATAACAGGACTGCTGTCCGAATATCCCATATGTACTTTCGTTATCATAACCAGGATGGGGATATTTTCCGGGATTTCAATCTCACCGTTTCAGAAGGGGAATCCATCATTCTGGCTGGTCGTACCGGAGCAGGAAAAACCACTCTGGTTAAGCTGGTGGCAGGATTGTATCATCCCCAGCAGGGAGAAGTACAGATATTTGGAAAGAATCCGGAATCCATTCCGGAAGAGGATAAGCGTAAATGGTTTGGTTATGTAGAACAGCAATTTCGGATGATTCCGGGAACCGTAGGAGATCAGGTCTCCCTATTGGATCCACGGATTCGTGAAGGACAAATCCGGTATGCCCTGAAACTGGTTGGTCTTGGTGAAATTGTGGAAAGTCTTCCCCAGGGAATTCATACCCCGTGTACCGAGGGTCTCTTGTCTCAAGGACAATTTCAGCTTCTCTCCATTGCCAGAGCCATTGCAGCAGACCCTAAAATTCTGTTGCTTGATGAGATTACTGCAAATCTTGATTCCGAAACAGAAGCCATGGTTTTGTCTGCTCTTCGGTCGGCTTCCCAAAACAGAACCGTAATTTCTGTTTCCCACCGATTGTATGATGGTGAGAGAGATCATTTCGCACGAATGGTCTGTTTGTAATTCCTTTTTTCGATAAAACTATAAGAAAAAAACGTAGTACTTCATCCATGTCTCCATTTTTTATAAAAATATTACTTTTATTTTTAGATGATATGATATATCATGATATAAGGATTAGACTTGGAAAAATCCTTTTGTATCATGGGGCAAATCCTCTTGACCCAACATCATCATACGAGAATAGAATATAAGAAATCGAGGATATTATAATGGATATAGAGCCATATTATATGGAAAAAGGTAAGGGTTTTCCCTTGATTTTACTTCATGGCAATGGAGAAGACTCCACTTATTTTTGTCACCAGATGGAAGAGTTTTCAAAAAAGTATCACGTCTATGCACTGGATACGCGAGGACACGGCAGAACTTCCCGAGGCAGCAAGCCCTTTCGGATTTCTCAGTTTGCTGAGGATCTGCATGAATTCATGGAGATTCATGATATCGCGAAAGCCCATATTCTTGGATTCTCTGATGGTGCCAATATTGCCATGGTATTTGCCATTCAATATCCGGAAAAAGTGGATAAGCTGATTCTGAACGGAGGAAATCTCAATCCGGAGGGTGTAAAAAGATCGGTTCAGTTTCCCATTGAAGTGGGATATCAGTGGGCGAAAATTCTTGCGAAAAAGAGTTCGAAAGCCGGAAAACGTGCAGAAATGCTGGGGTTAATGGTGAATGATCCCAATCTGAAATCGGAGGATCTGATTAATATACAATCTCGAACACTGGTGATAGCCGGAACGAGAGATATGATCCGTAAGGAGCATACTATATTGATTTCCGACAGTATAGCGGATTCTTCTTTGGTTTTTATTGAAGGAACGCATTTTATTGCGAATCAAAAACCCATAGAATTCAATGAGGCGGTACTCCGTTTTCTGGGGGAGGATGAGGAAGATCCATACATAGAAGCATAAGAACGAGAGAAAAACGGAACAAGAGAAAAACGGAAAAACAAAAAATCAGAAAACGGAAACACAGGCAGGACGATACCGATGAGGCAGAGTCCTGCCTGTTTTGCAATAGGAAACATCGTCCCTATTGCATAAAACCCTCCGGGAGGACGCGCATGCCGCTCCAAAGGAATTTTGGCTGCAGGAGCAGCCGCACGGCAGCGTGAGAGATCCGCGAGCGGAACTCTTTATTCTCCGGATTTCGTCTCCTGAAAGGGAAAAATATATTAATAATGGATGAAAAAACAACTATGTTGGGATAAAGATAAGATTGAAAAACGGAAAAATACGATATGAAAAAAGCATCATAAAAGCTGACCGCCGCACAAAGAATAAAACGGAAGAATAATGAAAGAAAGAAGAGTTTTATCAAATGTTTAGATGGATTACTGCTCGCATAAATAGTCACAATGCGTAAGAAAATGAGGGGTTATAAAATAATACAAAAGATTTAATATGAAAAACTGGAAGTTCCAAAAAAACAGGGATTAAGCTTGTGATTTAACGAGATTCCTTTAAAAACACGAAAATCAACGGATAATCCTTCGAATTATGAAAAAAAATCCCGTTATGACTAACAATTAACAATAAATGTCGTTGACAATGCTACAAAATAAAGGTACAATTTAGTACGGTAGAACAAAAAATCAGGAAAGCGTCGAAGAGGGACGGCGCAGGAACAAGGTTCCGACAAAATTCCTGATTTCTTGATCATCGCTCATTTGATTTCCTTAAGCAGGTGGGTGAGCGGGATTTTACAAACAGGAGGAAGCAATATGAAGAAAAGACTAATCTCTATGGTTCTTGCTGCAGCAATGGTTGGTACGATGATGACTGGATGCGGCAACAGCAGCAGCGCAGCGCCCAGTGATGCAGCTCAGACGGAAACGTCCGGCAATGAAGGTACCATTCGTATCTCTCAGTCACCCGGCGGTGTAATTGATCCCGGTGTTGGAATCGACTGTACTTCCGCAATTTCCTACGTAAATATGTACAGTTCCCTGGTTGTTCCCAACCTGGATAACGAACCGGAAGCGTCCTTGGCTGAGAGCTGGGATATTTCCGATGACGGCCTTGTTTACACCTTCAAGATGAAGGAAGCGAAGTTCCATGACGGTTCCGATGTTCTGGCAAGTGACGTTGTATTTTCCATGAATCGTCTGCTGACCATGGGAGAAGGTTTTGGTTATTTGTTTGCAACCTGTGTAGATGAAGCTGTTGCAGTGGATGATCATACGGTTGAGATTCGTCTCAAGAATGCATTTGCTCCTTTCCTTTCCATCGTTCCCAGATGCTATATTCTGAACGAAGATTTGGTTATGGAAAATATTCAGGAAGGATCCTACGGCGAATATGGTGATTACGGAAAAGCTTATCTTGCTGAGCATGATGCAGGCAGCGGTGCTTATTATCTGTCCGATATTAAGACCGGAAGCAGCTATACCATGACACTGTTCGAGGATTATTTTGAGGAAGTTAATGAAAAGGCTCCCAAGGTAGTGGAAGTTGTTCAGAATACGGAAACAGCAGCGATTCGTACCATGATGAACAATGGTGAACTTCAGATTTCTGACCAGTGGCAGACCAATGAAGCTTATAATGCCCTGGATAATATTGAAGGTGTTGATGTAGGGTCCAACCCCAGCGGTCAGATTCTCTATCTGATGGTGAACACGAAGAAAGCTCCTACCGATGATGTTCATGTAAGACGTGCTCTGGCATACATGATTGATTATGATCAGGTTGTAAATACATTGTTCCCTGGATTCCAAAAAGCAACATCCAGTGTACCGGCAAGTGCCTTTGGTTACAGTGATGCAGGCTTTGATTATGAGTTTGATCTGGAGAAGGCTCAGTCAGAGCTGGAACAGTCCCAGTATTATGATCAGTTAAAATCCGGCGAACTGCAGATTGAATTTGAGTGGAACTCGGATGTACCGGATCAGGAGAAGGTTGCACTGCTGGTTCAGGCAACGGCATCTCAGCTTGGTATCGGTATCAAGGTTATTAAGGCTCCCTGGGCAACTCATGTTGAGAACTGCGGAAGCATTGAAACTACTTCCAACACGGGTCTTTGCTTCGGTGCTGGTGACTATCCTGAGGCAGGTGCTTATCTCTATCAGAGATTCTCCTCCGATACGGCTGGTACCTGGCAGCAGATGGAATGGCTTCAGGATCCTGTACTGGATGAAAAGATCAGCACGGCTCTGACAACCATTGATGATGATGAAAGATCAGCACTTTACGCTGAGATCCAGCAGGAAGTTTCAGAAAACTGCTACGGAATTCCGATTGCAGAACAGATTGAAAAACATGCTTACTTCGACAATATTACGATTCCAGCCATCGAAAGTGCTGAAGCAGGCGGTTCTTCCTGCATCCTTCTGGGATACAATTATACGTTTAAAGATTTTATTGTTGAGTAAGATTGATTGCATTTTATCAGCTGAATTAATGTGAAAAGTCAACTGCCGACATACATTATGTCGGCAGTTGGCATAATCCCAGAAAGGATAACAAATGAACCTGAAAAAATTTATTCTGCATCGAATTTTGTTATCGATCGTTGTTATTTTTGGCCTTTCGATCGTAATCTTTACGATTGCCAGAGTTGTACCTGGCGATCCGGCTCGTATGGCGCTGGGAGCAACGGCAACACAGGAAGCTCTTGAAAACTTCCGTGCGGAGAATCATCTGAATGATTCCCTTCCGGTTCAGTATTTTTACTGGATTACCGGTGTACTTCACGGGGATTTCGGAAAATCTACGGTGACTAATCGTGCCGTTGCCAAAGATATTCTTGAGTTTCTCCCGGCAACCATTGAAATCGTATTTTTCTCAACTCTATTGCTGATCTTGGGAACAATCTTTGTTGGAAAGATGGCGGCAAAATATAAGAATACTGTAATTGATGGAATTTTGCGTGTGTTCTCTTATGCAGGCGTGGCCATGCCTGGATTTGTTGTCGCTATTCTGCTGCTTCTCCTTTTCGGTTATGTATGGCAGATTATCCCGGTATTCGGACGACTAAGTCCCGGGATCAATCCGCCGACTCAGATCACAGGCCTCTATGTGCTGGATGCTCTGTTAACCGGTCGGCCTGGGGTGGCCTGGAATGCATTTCTTCATATCCTGATTCCTTCCGTATCTCTGGCACTGGGCGGAATGTTCCAGGATGCCAGACTTCTCAGAAATGCCATGGTAGAAAACTCTTCCAAGGATTACCTGGCAGCCATGAAAGGATATGGAGTTCCTGAGAAAAAGATCAACAACAAATATCTGCTGAAGCCTTCCCTGATTCCTGCTGTTTCCTGTATGGGTATGGATATTGCTTCTCTTATGGGTAATGCATTCTTGATTGAGACCATTTTCAGCTGGCCCGGTATTTCCAAATACGGTCTGACGGCTATGCTGTCAAAGGATCTGAATGCAATCTCCGGTGTAATCATGGTATTCGGTTTTGTTTTTGTCGTTGTTAATATTGTCGTGGATGTTGTGGTTGCATATCTGGATCCCAGAATTCGATTAGGGGGTGGAAACTAATGGCAAAAAACAGAGAAAAAGAATTAAAAAAGGCTCTGGCCATTGAAGCCAAAAGACCCGAAAAGCGTCCGGAACTGGATGAGTCCAGCAGTAAGATCGAGAACCTGAAGAAAGCATGGTATAAGTTTTCTCGAAATAAGTTATCCGTTGTTGGCCTGATTATCGTTATTCTTGTCATCCTGTCGGCAATCTTTGCATCTTTTATTACTCCCTATCCGGAGCATGCAGCGGCTTATACGGATTTTGCCAATGCTTTGAAAGCACCCTGTGCACAGTTTTTGCTGGGAACGGATAATATGGGACGAGACATTCTGACCCGTATTATTTTCTCTTTCCGCGGTGCTCTTTACATGTCCGTTCTTGTTCTGGCCATTGCCGTACCGATCGGCTCCATTTTGGGTATGATTGCCGGTTATATGAAAGGTACCATCGTGGATACGGTTATCATGCGAGTTACCGATATTTTCCTGTCTGTACCCGCTATGCTCCTTGCTTTGTCCGTTGCTTCGATTCTGGAACCCAACCTGAAGAACTCCATGATCGCAGTTACCATCATGTGGTGGCCCTGGTACTGCCGAATCGTATATGGTACGGCAACTTCCTGCCGTCAGGAAAATTTCGTCATTGGTGCGGATTTGATGGGTGCAAGCAAGATGCACATTATCTTCAAGGAAATATTCCCCAACTGTCTGTCTTCGATTTTGACGAAGATGGCTCTGGATGTGGGCTGGGTTATCCTGATCGGTGCCACCCTGAGTTATGTAGGACTTGGTGAACAGCCTCCGACTCCGTCTCTGGGACAGATGGTATCCGACGGTTCCCGTTATATGCCGGATGCATGGTGGATGACCATCTTCCCTGCACTTGCAATTGTTATCATTATTCTTGGATTCAACTTCATGGGTGATGGTATTGGAGATATGCTTTCGAAGGGAGACGGTAAGAATGACTGATGGTAATACGATTCTTGAAATAAAAAATCTGAAGCTCTGGTACAAAGTATACAAAGGATATACGAAAGTACTGGATGGCGTCAATATGAGTGTGAAAAAGGGCGAAAAGGTAGGTATCGTTGGGGAAGCCGGATGCGGCAAGACGACAACGGTAAAATCCATTTTGCAGATTATTCCCGAAGAGCAGTATCTGATCCCTGAGGGGGAGATTTTCTATAAAGGTAAGGACATTCTGAAGATGAGCCCTAAGGAAATCAATCAGGTACGAAGCGGTGAGATTTCCATGATTTATCAGGAACCGGCCAATGCTCTGAATCCGGTGTTCACCATCGGACAGCAGATGATGGATGTGGTTCGTTATTCGGAACAGGGAAAAGGGAAAACGAAAGCGGAACAGAAAGAAATGGTTCTCCAGGCAATACGTGATGTATTCATTCCCGATCCGGAACGTATTTTTGATTATTATCCGAATCAGCTTTCCGGCGGCATGAAGCAGCGAATTTGTATCGCTATGGCGATCATGACTCAGAGAGATATGATGATTGCCGATGAGCCGGGTACCGCTTTGGACGTAACCATTCAGGATCAGGTACATAAAACGCTGAACCGTCTTGTGGAAGAGCGTAATATGGCATTAATTATGATTACTCATTCCCTGGGTGTTGCCAGAGAATTGACGGACAGCATCAATGTTATGTATGCCGGTACGGTAGTGGAATCGGCTCAGACGGCAGAGGTATTCCGGAATACTCTTCATCCTTATACGGTGGGGCTGATGGAAGCCGTTCCCAGACTGGGAGGCGGCGGCATTCAGGCTGGTATTTACGGTGCTATTCCGGATTATCAGTATCCGCCAAAAGGATGTCGGTTTGCACCGCGCTGTTCCAGATGCACGAAAGAGTGTCTGAACTGCAAACCGGAACTTCGTGATGTAGGCGGCGGGCATAAAGTTGCCTGCTTCCATGTGTGATAAGGAGGTGGCTTGATGGCAGACGATATTATTTTGAAAATTGAAAACCTAAAGCAGTACTTCCCGGTAAATAAAAAAGGACCCGACGGCAAGCCTCTGTTTGTAAAAGCGGTAGATGATGTATCCCTGGAAGTAAAACGTGGTGAAGTAATTGGTCTGGTTGGTGAAAGCGGTTCCGGTAAAAGTACCATTGCTTATTCGGTCATCGGAATGTATCGGCCTACTTCCGGTAAGATCCTTTTTGAAGGTCAGGACCTGAATGCAGAAAAAAAACGTACTCTTCAGATGAAGAAAGATATGCAGATTGTTTTTCAGGATCCCGGATCTTCCATGAATCCTCATCAAACCATTCGTGAGATTCTGGAACTTCCTTTGAAGGTTCACAAAATGTGCAAAACAAAGGAAGAGATGAAACAGAAAGTGAAAGAACTTCTGGAAATGGTGGAGCTTCCGGAAAACTATATGTATAAGACGCCGGGAGCCATCGGAGGCGGCGAACGCCAGATGGTTGCCATTGCCAGAGCTCTGGCCTGTGAACCGAAGTTTTTGATTCTGGATGAACCCACTTCTGCACTGGATGTTTCCATTCAGGCGAAAATTATCAATATGCTTCTTCGGATTCAGAAAGAACGCAATCTGACGTATTTATTCATTACTCATGATCTTAGTTTGATGCGTAATATTGCAACAAGGGTAGCCATTTTATATTTGGGCAAGATTGATGAGATCGCGCCGGCAGAAGAATTTTTCTATCGTCCGGAACATCCCTATACTCAGATGCTGATTTCATCCATTCCTGTTGTATCGGAAGAAGAGGAAGCATTGAAACCCAGTAAGATTGAATCCAAAGGAGAGATTCCTTCCCCTGTTAACATTCCTCCGGGATGCAGTTTCCATTTGAGATGTCCTTACATCATGGACATTTGCAGGAAAGAGGATCCGATTATGCAGCCTTTGGATGATCATCACAGTGTGAGATGTCATCTTTGCGAAAAGAAGAATTCCAACGAATAAATATAAAATTTATAACACGGCGGAACAGGACATGTTCTGTTCTCTGCCGGGTAAGGAGGAAGCAGATGAGAGTTGCAACTGATATTGGCGGTACATTTACTGACATTGTTTACATCGATGATAATGGTAAAGTATGTGTCAATAAGAGTCATACGACACCCCCTAATTTTGAACAGGGTGTTCTGAACGTAATTGAAAAATGTGACATCGATCCCAAGGCGATCAAAGATCTGACCCATGGAACCACTGTCGTAATCAATGCTCTGACTGAGCGTAAAGGTGCGAAGACAGGACTGATTACCACCAAGGGATTTCGTGATATTCTTGAGATCGGCCGAGGCAATCGACCTGATCTGTTTAACTTTAATTTTAAGAAGCCTGTTCCTTTCGTTCCTAGATATCTTCGTCTGGAAGTAGATGAGAGAATGGATTATCGTGGAAATGAACTGACACCTCTGAATGAAGAAGATGTGAAGAAGTGCGTAGCCAAGCTTCAGAAAGAAGGCGTGGAAGCCATTGCCATTGTTTTCCTTCATTCTTATGTCAATGCAGAACATGAGAAACAGGCAAAGGAACTGGTTGAGAAACTGTGGCCTGGTATTGCCGTTACCGCTTCTTATGAAGTTTCCAAGGAATGGAGAGAGTATGAGAGAACCACCACTGCTGTTCTGAACTCTTATGTAAAACCTTCT
This sequence comes from Clostridiales bacterium, assembly GCA_029007785.1. Lineage (GTDB taxonomy): Bacteria > Bacillota > Clostridia > Lachnospirales > Lachnospiraceae > UBA3305. The sequence continues at coordinate 12,024 of JAQXIM010000113.1, forward strand.
GCCAAGACGTACATTGATAAACTGTATAACAAGCTGGAAGAGATGGATATCACTTGTCCCAAGTATATTATGCAGAGTAATGGCGGAACTACTACCTTTGAAGATGCAAAAGAAGTACCCATCAATATGGTTGAGTCCGGTCCGGTAGCCGGAATTTACGGTGCGGCCATGCTGGGAGAAATGCTGGGAGAAGACAAGGT
>JAQXIM010000114.1 GCA_029007785.1 Clostridiales bacterium
AACTTGGAATGTCCAGACATGTCGATTCTCCTTTGTTATTTAATCTCTATCTTTATGATCATATCATGATTTTTCATAGCTTTCAAGAAATTTTTATTTGTCACAGTATAGATTTTCCGATGGATTTTCATCAAATCTGCAGTTTTGAGGGACTCTTATCGAAAGTGCTTCCATTCTTTATCTTTTTCTTCTCTTATGTATCCAGTTCGAGGCTTACCATCAGAGCATGATCTACCTTGCTGAGATACTCCTCATCTAAATGGCAGACCTTCTCTTTCAGCCGGGTCTTATCCAAAGTACGAAGCTGTTCCAGCAAAATCACCGAGTCCTTCACCATATCACAGCTATAAGCATTGAGTTCGACATGAGTGGGAAGCTTTGCCTTGTTCATTCGGGAAGTTATTGCTGCGCATATGACCGTAGGACTATGCCGATTTCCCGTATCATTCTGAATAATCAGAACGGGGCGCACACCGCCCTGTTCCGAACCGACAACAGGCCGGAGATCGGCATAAAAAACATCTCCTCGACGGATATTCACGTTTTCATCACTCTCCTGTATCAGAATCCATGAAAGAAAGCTTCAATTCCTCCCTTGTCAGACCTCCTTCATCAGGATATCTGATACTGTAAAGAAAAGAACTCCCCTTCACTAACCATAGTATTTCCAAAATACCCCTTCGTATACAGAAAATGAAAATATTATTTTTTACATGCGAGCATGTTTTTTATGTCCATTTGTCCCTTAGCTCATACTAATTTTCATAAACACGAGGCACTCTTTTTGAGATGTCACAGACAAACTCATAATTAAAGCGGCCGCAGATGTCGGACAGATCTTCTACACGAATCCGAACACCTTCATCTTCCCCCACCAAGGTAACCGTATCACCTTCCTTGGCTTCCGGAATCTCTGTCACATCCACCATCATCTGATCCATGCAGACACGTCCCATAATTCGGGCCGCTTTTCCGTGAATCAGAACAAATCCACGATTCGATAACTGCCGGGGATATCCATCCGCATAACCCACAGGAACGGTGGCAATTCGCATGTCCCGACTGAGAATTCTTGTGTGATTATAACTGATTCCGCTTCCCATATCCACATCCTTCAGCATAATGATCTCACTCCGCCATGCCAAAGCCGGTGTCAGAGAAATCGTTTCATGGTCCACCTCATCCGAAGGATACATTCCATACATGGCAATTCCCAGACGAACCATATTCATCCAGGTATCGGGAAGTTCCATAGAGGCCGCACTGTTGGCACAGTGATGAATGGGAATGGGGGACATACCAGCCTCCACCTGTTCCACAAAACTGCGAAACAGGTGATATTGCTCCCAGGTATAATCTTTGTTATCTTCATCGGCCCGGGCAAAATGAGTAAAAATACCTTCTACCTCCAGACCGGGAAGCCGACGAATTCTGCGAACAATCTCCACAGATTCTTCGTTGGGTACAAAACCAATTCGACTCATTCCCGTGTCCACTTTTATATGAACCAGAGCCTTTTTTCCCAGACGACAAGCCGTTTCCGATAATCTCTCAGCATCTTTTTCCTTGAAAATGGTAATTCTGACGTCCTTTCGGATCAGTTCTTCATAATCTTCCGGCCAGCTGTATCCAAGAATTAAAATCGGTAATTCCACTCCCTCATCACGAAGCTCCATCGCTTCGGACACAGCAGCCACCGCGAGAAAATCAATCTGATCCTTTAATCGCTCGGCAATGGGACCGGCACCATGCCCGTAACCATCTGCCTTTACTACCGCACAGATCTTGACTTCCTCCGGCATTCTGCTGCAGATAGATCGTACATTTTCCGCTATGGCTTTCAGATCAACATGGACCGAAGTCCTTCTTGTATATCGCATAATTGTCTCCTTCCACGAGAACTACTATAAATGTTCTATAATATTCCTTGCCAGCATGGCCCTTTCTCCATAGCGTTCCGCCGCCAGATCGCCTGCATGAGCATGCATAAGAACACCAAAAATGGCTGCATGATAAGGTTTGATACCGCATGCCAGAAGTCCGCCGATAATCCCTGCCAAAACATCGCCGCTGCCTCCCGTAGACATCCCGGAGTTCCCACAGGTATTTACATAACAGGATTTTCCGTCTGCTGAAGATACGATGGTTCTGGCATCTTTCTGAACGAGTATCGCCTGATATTTTTCACTGAATTCCCGGGCATATTTTGGAAGATTCATCTTCAAATTGGGAATCGGAACACCAATAAGTCTTGACATTTCACCCAAATGAGGAGTCAAAATACAATTCGGACGCAGAGAATGCAGAATATCCGGCTGCATAGCCATCACATTCAGGGCATCGGCATCGATCACCGTGGGAGCCTCTGCATACTGAAGAATATAATTAACAAAACGGGAAGTCTCTGCGGAAATACCTAATCCGGGACCAATTACAATGGAAGTGGCCCAGTCACACATATCCTGCATTTGTTCCAGATTAAAGATTTCATCCTCATAAGTGGTTAAAATCGCTTCCGGAAGAGCCGTCTGAATAATCTGGCGATTACATTCGGGAGTGAAAATACGAACAAGACCAGCTCCGGTACGATAAGCTGCTTCGCCGGCCAAAAGAGCCGCACCTGCCATATTTCGGCTGCCTGCCACAATCAGTACCCGACCAAAAGTGCCTTTATTGGACCAGGCAGGACGTGACGGAAGACGTTCCAGTTCCCAGGGACTCATGGTAAAACATCCAGGGCGAACTGCTTCCAATCCATCATGAACAATACCAATACTTCTGACCACACATTCTCCCGCATATTCTTTTCCCGGAAAAAGAGCCAGACCCAGTTTTTCAAATTCAAATGTTACGGTCAGATCTGCACGAACCGCCGTTCCCATGATAACCCCTGTATCTGAAGAAATACCGCTGGGAATATCCACTGCCGCCACATAGGAATCCGAATTGTTGACAGCATCCATACAATCCTGATAACTTCCTCCAACCATTCGTCCCAGACCGGTTCCCAGCATGGCATCCACAATCACATCATATTTTTCTTCCTGAATAAAGGAAAAATCCTCCGTTTTTTCCCTTAACGGAATCTTCATATTCTCACAAATATGATACTGCGTTTTCCATTCTTCTGTGGCATGTTCTTTGTTTCCAATCACATAGAGCTGGACATCTTTTCCTTTTATCGTCAACATCCGGGCTATAGCCAGACCATCTGCTCCGTTATTCCCGGAACCGCAGAGTACAAGAACTTTCTGGCCTTCCGCCTTCCTTTTTTCCAGTTCTTCCACAACACATAAGGCAGCCCGTTCCATCAGCACCATAGACGGAATTCCTACGGTCTCAATGGAATAGTGATCCAACTGCCGCATTTCTTCGCCATTTACCAGATATCTCATCCATATCCCCCTTTTCCCCTTCCTCATCGACTCACAAATCCATACAAGTATTACGATCATTTATATCATCGACTAACTTTACAACCATACTCCTGTGTCACCTGCAATGGATTGTTCTTTCGGACACATATCAACAAAAGTCTGGAACAGTATGAAATCCTGCCCCAGACTTGTTACATTCTATTCATGATCCATTCCCTGAAAATCCTGTACCCTTCCTTCAGGCTTTCAACCCAGCAAACATATATTAATGAGCTGCAGGGAATATACCATATGCCTCTTACTAATGTTTCTTGTTCAAACGATAAGAAAGCTGCATCAGACTCTCAATCAGATTTACATTTTCCACATAAATATCCCGGGGCAAATCAAGATCTACATGGGCAAAATTCCAGATTGCACGGATTCCTGCCGCATAAAGCTGTTCTGCCACATGCTGAGCATCCTGTTTCGGAATTGCCAGAGTGGCGATGGCAATTTCGTTCTCCTCAAGAAAACATTCCAAATTTTCCATTGCCATGACTCTGATATCACGAATCCTTTTCCCTACTAAATCAGGATTCGCATCAAAAATTCCTTTCACAACAAAACCTCTGCTCTCGAAATTGGCATATCCAGCCAGAGCTTTTCCCAGGTTTCCTCCACCAATAATAATCATATTGTGGGTCTTGTTCAATCCCAGGATTTTTCCAATTTCATTCTTCAGATATTCCACGTTATAACCGTACCCCTGCTGTCCAAAGCCACCAAAATTGTTCAAATCCTGACGGATCTGTGATGCGGTTACCCCCATCCTTCTGCTGAGTTCTTCCGAAGAAATTCGTTCCATATTTTCATTCTGAAGATCCTGCAGATAACGATAATATCTAGGCAACCGTTTTATTACTGCCGCCGAAATCGGTCTCTCTTCCAAACTTGTCACCATCCTTAATTCTCCATCCATCCGGCACAACAGAATACCTCTCTCCAAGTCTCCTGATTACCAGAATAATTACATATATGATTATAAGTGCTAATTAAATTTCTGTCAATCTATTGCGAAGAATTGGAAATTATATTATCATTTAAAAGATAGAAACAATTACCCTGTTTTCTATGTTTTAGACATAAATAAACGGTAAATTTTTGCCTTTTTTATACATATATCAAAAGGAAAGGCAAAGGAGGAACTTATGATATTATCATGCAGCAATCTTTCCAAAACGTTCTCTGTAGACCCCATTATCTCCGGAGCCTCTTTTCGGATTGATGATAAAGATAAAACTGCCATTGTCGGAATTAACGGTGCCGGCAAATCTACATTATTAAAGCTCATTGTGGGAGAACTGACTCCGGATTCCGGTGAACTTGTTCTTTCCAAAGGCAAAACGATCGGATATCTGGCCCAGCACCAGGATCTCTCTTCTGACCGGACTATTTACGAAGAAATCCGTACTGCCAAGGAAGACATCATCCGCATGGAAGAAGAAATCCGACAGCTGGAACGGAATATGAAATCCGCACAAGGTGAAGAATTATCTGCCATGATGGAAACCTATTCCCGGCTGAATCACGAGTTTGAACTCCGGGATGGTTATTCCTATGAAAGTGAAATCGTCGGTGTTCTGAAAGGATTGGGATTTGATGAAAGCGAATTTGACCGCCGATGCTCTGCTCTCTCCGGAGGACAAAAAACCCGGATTTCTCTTGGCAAACTTCTGCTGACAAGACCGGACTGCATTCTGTTGGACGAGCCTACCAACCACCTGGATATTGCATCCATTTCCTGGCTGGAAGGCTATCTGAACTCCTATCCCGGTGCTGTTGTTCTGGTTGCCCACGACCGATATTTTCTGGATCGTATCGTCAACCATGTCATTGAAGTGGAAAATGCCAAGGTCAGCGTTTTCACCGGCAATTATTCTGCTTATGCAGAAAAGAAAAAAATGCTTCGAGACGCTGCCATTAAACAATACCTGAACCAACAACAGGAAATCCGCCATCAGGAAGAAGTAATTGCCCGTCTCAAATCCTTTAACCGGGAAAAATCCATCAAGCGGGCAGAAAGCCGCGAAAAAATGCTGGAACGAACGGAACGTCTGGAAAAACCCATGGAGCTGAAAGATTCCATGTTCTTTACACTGGAACCCAATGTGGTCAGCGGTAATGACGTTCTTACCATTGATAATCTGACAAAATCATTTGGGGACAATGTCCTTTTTGAACATGCCGGTTTCCAGATTCACCGAGGAGAACGAGTTGCCATCATCGGAAACAACGGTACCGGAAAAACAACTCTGTTAAAAATTATCAACGGATTACTGGATGCCGATGAAGGCTCCTGTACTCTTGGTTCCAAGGTCACCATCGGCTACTACGATCAGGAACAGCAGCTTCTGACAGAAGAAAACACTCTCTTTGAAGAGATTCAGAATGCTTACCCGGATCTGAACAATACCAAGGTACGAAACACTCTGGCTGCCTTCCTTTTTACCGGTGACGATGTATTTAAGCGGGTCTCTGATCTGAGCGGCGGAGAAAGAGGCCGTCTTTCCCTGGCTAAGTTGATTCTGTCTCCCTGCAATTTCCTGATCCTTGACGAACCTACCAACCATCTGGACATGACATCCAAGGAAATTCTTGAACAGGCCCTTTGCCAGTATACAGGCACCGTCCTTTACGTTTCTCATGACCGATATTTTGTCAACAAAACGGCAACACGAATCATGGAATTGACCCATGGGCTTTTTGTGGGCTATGGAGGCAACTACGATTACTATCTGGAAAAACGTGATCATCTGACCCAGGTTGCCCTTGCCGCTGCCGCCGGTAAAAATAAGTTTTCCGCCGATAAGCATAAACCATCTGCAGTTCCTTCCTCCGGTTCCACGGACTGGAAGGCCCAGAAAGAGGAACAGGCAAGAAAACGAAAGCTGGAAAATGATATCCGAAAGGCAGAAGAGGCTATCACTACTCTGGAAGATCGAAATCGAGAGATTGAAGAACTGCTGACCCAGGAACACATATTCAGTGATATGAAAAAACTCCTGGAACTCCACCAGGAAAAAGAAAAAATTCAGGACGAATTGATGACCTGGATGGAGCGTTGGGAAGAACTCTCCATGGAAGAGTAAATATCTCTTTATGCTGTTTATCTGAGAAGACGATCGACTCTCAATTCTCCCCAACCGGAAAAATCATACGGTTCATTTCTGAGGCTGCTTTCCCGCAGCCTCAGTTTCACTTCTCCATTCGTAATACAAGGATTTTTTTCCAGAAGCAAGGCGATTGCGCCGGATACCAAAGGGGTAGCCATGGAAGTCCCGCTTTTTGTAATATACCATTGGGACATATCTTCCCTGCGTGAAAATCCGCCGGAGTATCCGGAATACCTTCCATAAACAGGTCTGCAGGAAACCAGTCCCGATCCGGGTGCAGTAATTTCCGGTTTTACCACACAGGAAAGAGTAGGACCTCTGCCTGAATAACAGGGAGAAGCACTCCGGCCTTCCGTACCGATCATCGGTTCATCAGAACAACCTACAGTAATTACTTTCCGACTGTTCCCCGGTGCAGTAACACTTCCTGCGTCCGGCCCATTATTTCCGGCAGCAGCTACTACCACATAGCCATGATCCCAAAGTCGTTCCACCTGTTTGACCAGGAACGAACCCTCACCGGACCGTTCCGTTTTTTCTGTACCTCCTACAGAAATATTAACAATTCGGACTCCATACTCTTCTCCATAATCCAGGAGCCACTGAATGCTTTGAACCAGACTGCTGATCTTCCCATTTCCATTTCGATCCAAAACTTTCCCTATTACAAGATGACATCCCGGTGCCATCCCCCGATACATCCCCTGGGATCTGCTGCCATTTCCGGCAATCAATCCGGCAATATGAGTTCCATGGCCGCTGTCATCATAAAAATCTCTTTCCGATCTGCCATGGACAAAATCACGAAAACAGGCCAGCCTCCCTTTGAGATCCGGATGGGGAGCACATCCCGTATCCAAAATCGCCACACCGATTCCTCTTCCCGTATATCCCTCAGCCCATACCTCCGGTGCATGAATCCTTTCAAAATATCTCATCATATCTATCATACAGGAACGGCTCCAGCCTGAGAAACCGTTCATGCTTTTCTTCTATATGATATGCATACGGAACGATCAAAGTCATACAGCCGGTGCCGGATTATTTCTTTGCCATTCCACTCTCCGCCTTATTACAGTTATAAGCTTCGTATTTCGCCCTTCATCTGGTTTTGATTACTACATATCATGGTGTGTACTTGCATTCTTTTTCAAATAGTGGTAAAATACAGTAAAATGAATGATAAATACGAGGGCAATACCATGAACAATTATGTAATTTTAACGGATAATACAACGGATCTGCCTCGCTCTTATTTCCAGGAATATGGAATAGATTACTCCTATTTACCATATCAGCTGGACGGAACGACTTATGGAAAAGACAATGAATTAAGTTCGGAAGAATTCTATGAACGAATGAGAAAGGGATCCATGCCAACCACTTCACAGGTAAATCAAAAAGAACAAATGGATCTGATGACTCCCTATCTGGAAGAGGGTAAAGACATTCTTTATATCGGTTTTTCCTCCGGCCTCAGCGGAACATTCAACAGTGCACGATTAGCCGGAGAAGAATTAGCCGAATTATATCCGGAGAGAAAAATCTTCGTGCTGGATTCCCTCAGTGCTTCCCTTGGTGAAGGCCTCCTGGTGGATTATGCGAGAAAACTTCAGGCAAACGGTAAGTCTCTGGAAGAAACGGCTCAATGGGTAGAGGATCACAAGCGTAATCTTTGTCATGTGTTTACTGTAGATGACTTGTTTCATCTTCACAGAGGAGGCCGCGTATCTAAAACCACTGCCGTAATTGGAACCATCGTTAATATCAAACCTCTTCTTCACGTAGATGATGAGGGTCTTTTGAAAAGTGTAGGAAAATGCCGCGGCCGGAAGAAATCACTCATCAGTCTGGCAGATATGATGGAAGAACGAATTGGAAGCCATCGTTCCCAAAAACAGACCATCTTTATCTGTCACAGCGATTGTCTGAAGGATGCGGAATTTGTCGCTCAGGAAGTGAAAAAACGTTTCGGTTATGACAGCTTTTTAATCAACAGTATTGGTGCTACCATCGGTGCCCATACCGGTCCCGGAACCGTTGGACTTTTCTTTTTGGGAGACCGCCGCTGATTCGTCACAGCCTGACACGAAAATACTGTGAGCCAGGGGACAAATGGGCATAAAAATAGAGGCTTGCATGTATATTATATCTATAGATTTCGCCAACCATGAAAAAGCAGCCATTTTCCGCATAAAAAACGGACAGATTTCGATTGATTTCGGATTTTGAGAGTGCAAAGCGAGGAAAATACGAAATCATCTTGGAATCAAAAGGAGGTTCTGCAGAACAAAAGATTCTGCATAACCTCCCTTTTTACGATTCATTCTCTGTTTTACTTAAATGCTTTCATTTTGAAATAATCCTCAAAAACCTCCAGGAAACAATTCAGATCCTCCTCAGTATGGGCAGTGGAAAGGAACATTGCCTCAAACTGAGCCGGAGCCAGATAGATACCATGATTCAGCATATAATTACAGTAATCTGCGTAAGCCCTGGTATCGGATGATTTGGCACTGGCATAGTCGTTCACCGGCTGGTCCGTGAAAAACAGACATCCAAGAGAACCAATATGATTGATGATATAGGGCTGATGATACCGTTTCAGAATTTCTTCCATGGAACAGAAGAATTTATTTCCCTTTTCATTCAGATTTGTATACCATTCGGGATGATCTTCCATCAGTTTCAGCTGGGTATAGCCTGCCGTCATGGCAACCGGATTTCCACTGAGAGTTCCTGCCTGATAAACACTGCCAAGAGGTGCCACAACTTCCATAATTTCCCGTCTTCCTCCATAGGCACCTACAGGCATTCCGGCACCTATGATTTTGCCGAAGGTAGTGAGGTCCGGAGTCACACCGAAATAGCCCTGGGCACCATCTCCTGCAAGACGGAAACCGGTAATTACTTCATCGAATATCAAAAGAGCTCCATTTTCCGTACAAATCCGGCGAAGTCCTTCCAGAAATCCAGGTTCAGGAAGGACAACACCCATGTTGGCTCCCACCGGCTCCACAATCACCGCTGCAATTTCCCCGGGATTTCCCTGAAACAGTGATTCCACACTGTCCAGATTGTTGTAATCGGCTGTCAGTGTATCGGCAGTACATCCTGCCGGAACTCCGGAGCTGTCCGGAACTCCGGCTGTCATAACGCCGGAACCGGCTTTCACAAGAAGGCCGTCACTGTGTCCATGATAACAGCCATTGAATTTTACAATCTTATCACGTCCTGTATAGCCTCTGGCAACGCGGATCGCACTCATTACCGCCTCCGTTCCGGAGTTTACCATACGAACCAATTCAATGGAAGGAACCATGCGGCAGATTAACCGGGCAACCTTAATTTCAATTTCTGTGGTCGCTCCGAAACTAAGACCATTGCCGATAGCCTCCATCACACGATTGCGGATTTCTTCATAATCATGGCCCAGTATCATGGGTCCCCAGGAACCGATAAAGTCAATATAATCGATGGAATCCTCATCCTTCATATGACTTCCGCTGGCACTGCGGATAAAACGGGGAGTGGATCCAATGGACTGAAAAGCCCGGACCGGACTGTTTACTCCTCCCGGAATATACTTTTTCGCTTCTTCAAATAATTCTTCGGAACGTGTCATCTCTTCTCCTCCAGAACTTCTTCCTTAACCGATTTTCCTTAACCGATTTTCCTTAACCGATCCTTCCTTCATCCATGCATTTTGCCAGTTCCTGTGCAAAATATGTCAGATAAATATCGGCACCGGCACGGAATGTGCTGGCTGCGATCTCACACATAATCGCTGTCTCATCCACAAATCCGCTCCTGGCTGCTGCCTTCACCATACAGTATTCGCCGCTGACATTATATGCAGCAATAGGCACCTGAAGTGTCTGCTTTAATTCATGAATGACATCACCGAAAGCCATGGCCGGTTTTACCATAATAATGTCGGCACCTTCTTCCACATCCAGCAAAGCTTCCTTAATTCCTTCTCTGCGGTTGTGATAATCCATCTGATAGGATTTTCGGTCGCCAAAAGAAGGAGCAGAACCGGCAGCTTCACGGAAAGGACCATAAAAAGCAGAAGCATATTTTACAGCATAAGACATGATGGGAACCGTCTCATGACCGTTGGCATCCAGAAGCTGACGAATTGCCCGTACTCTTCCATCCATCATATCTGAGGGAGCTACCATGTCGGCGCCTGCCTCTACCTGAGACAAGGCAATCTTTGCCAGATACTCAATGGTCTTATCATTATCTACATCTTTGCCGTTCAGAATACCGCAATGACCGTGGGAAGTATATTCACACATGCAAACATCTCCGATACAATACATTTCCGGAAAACGTTCTTTAATCGCACGAAAACCTTTCTGAACAATACCATTCTCATCAAAAGCATCACTGCCGCACTCGTCCTTATGGCCGGGAATACCGAACAGCATTACTTTATCTACACCGGCATCCAGCAATTCCTCCATCTTGTACATAAGGCGATCCACCGTATAACGATACTGGCCTTCCATGGAAGTGATTTCTTCCTGACGATTTTCACCTTCCATAACAAAAGCCGGATAAATCAAAGAAGACTTATCCATGCGGGTCTCCCTCACCATTTTCCGAAGAGAATTACCATAACGAAGACGTCTCGGTCTCATAGCCATTTCCATCATTCCATTCCTCCTGTCTGCATTTTCATATGAACAAACAATTTGCTGCTATTTCTCTGTTCTTTCTCCCGAATACTCCGTTCCCGGATATTTCAAGGATTTCTTCCATACCATGATGTATTTCCCTGTTCTCATTCCGGTTTGGCTGCCATTTGCTTCCTCCTATTTCTGGGAAGCATGGACGCAGCAAACCAGTTCTTCCAGGGAATCAAGGGTAGCTTTCTTAGCTACAAATACCTGCATTCCCGCCTGAGAAGCCGCCTCTGCTGTCTTGGATCCGATACAGAGGGCTTTGATCTTCTCTTTTTCTATTCCTTCTGCTGCTGCCAGAAATCCCCGTACAGTGGATGCACTGGTAAATACCGCCATGGTCTGAGGATGACAGCGTAATTCTTCTGCCGGATCCAGAACATTTGTTTTTTCATACAGCGTATCATAAATGGGAATATCATCAAGAACCAGTGTGGGATTTTTTTCAATTTCTTTTACAATTTCGCTGCCTCCCAATCTGGCTCTGGGAAGAAGAATGTGGTCTCCGTCCGAAGCTTCCGCGGCAATCTGCCTGCCCAGATGTTCTCCATCATACGTATCCGGTACCAAATCCGGGAAAATGCCGTACTGTTCCAGGGCCTTTGCTGTTCCCGATCCCAATGCGGCAATGCGGCATCCGGAAAGACTGCGAACATCTTTCCGTTTCTTTTTCAAAACATCCATGAAAACAGGAACACCTGCCGGGCTCGTAAAAGCAATCCACTGATACTCACTTAATCGATCCAGTGCACTCTCCAGTTTCTTCTGATCCTCCAGCGCCACCGTCCGAATCGAAGGAATCTCAATGACCTGAGCCCCACGGTCACGAAGACGATCTGTCAGCTGAGAGGATCTTCCCTGGGGCCTTGTAATAATCACACGACAGCCAAATAGCTCTTTCTTTTCCAACCATGCAAAATCATCGGAGAGACTGCAGACTTTTCCCACCACAATGATGGCCGGTGTTCCGATCCCCGACTCTTTTACTTTCCGGGGAAGATCTGCCAGGGCAGCGACAACACGACGCTGCTCTGCTGTGGTTCCGCTTTGAAGAACGGCCGCCGGCATATCACTTGCCATACCATGTTTCAAGAGGCCGCTGCAAATGTCAGAAAGAGCCGCCAATCCCATCAAAAAAACAAGGGTACCTCCGCAATCGACCAGGGATTGAAAGGGAAGATCGAGAGGCTGATCCTGCTTTTTATGTCCTGTTATTATGTGAAGGGATGAACAGAAATCCCTGTGAGTGACAGGAATTCCATTATATGCCGGCACCGACACAGCAGAAGTCACTCCCGGCACAATTTCAAAAGGAATCCCGTCTTCTGCCAGACGCTGAAGCTCTTCACCGCCTCTTCCAAAAAGAAAAGGGTCTCCTCCTTTCAGCCGCACAACACGTTTTCCTTCCTTTGCTTTTTCCCAGAGAATCTCATTGATTTCTTCCTGTTTCCGAATATGATGGCTGGCTCGTTTTCCCACATTAATGACTTCCGCATCCCGTGGAATCATGGATAGAATTTCAGCACCAACCAGGGCATCATAGACAACCACATCTGCCGACTCCAGAATTTTCTTTCCTTTCAAAGTCAAAAGGCCTGCATCAGAGGGTCCGGCTCCTACCAGCCATACTTTTCCTGTTGTCATATTCTGCTCCTTTCATCCATCTCTTCCACCAACTGATCTGCCAGCTTTTCTCCCAGTATTTCCGCTTCCATCGGTGAACCTTTGATTTTCCCCCGGATCATTTCCTGTCTTTCCTCAGAATAATAAAGTCCGGCTACAATCATCTGATCCTTCTGCATCCATGCATGGGCTGCAATGGGAGAACTGCAGCCTCCATCCAGCTTCCGAACAAAAGCCCGTTCTGCAAGAGCACAATCCCGGCTGTCCGGAGAGCAGAAACCTTCCAAAAAGGAATAATCCTCTCCGCTTCTTCCCTGGAGAGCCAGGATTCCCTGACCCGCTGCCGGAATCATTTCTTCCACGGTAAAATAACGATGAATCCTTTTTTCCAAACCAAGACGTTTCAAACCGGCAGCGGCAAGAACCAGTGCTCCGCACTCACCGGAATCCAGCTTTTTCAACCGAGTCAAAACATTTCCCCTCATGGTGACAAAGGCAACCTCCGGATAAAGAGCAGTCAGCTGTATCATACGGCGGCGGCTGGAACATCCCACCGGCTTCTTTCGATCCCATTCCGTTTCCCCTTCCGGAAGAATCAAAGCATCTCTCGGATCTTCCCGATGAGAAAATCCGATCAGAGGCAATTCTTCCGGCACTTCCATGGGCATATCCTTCAAACTGTGAACCGACAAATCACTTCTATGATCCATCAGAGCACGATCCAGTTCTTTGACAAAAAGCCCCTTCCCGCCAATCTGGTCCAGCCTCCGATCCAGAATCATATCGCCTGTTGTCTTCATCGCAGCCAGCTCGGGGGAAATCTCCGGAACGTAATCCCGAAGATATTCCAGTACCATATTGGCCTGAATAACGGCAAGCCGGCTTTCCCTTGTTCCAATACGTATCCTTCTCATTTTATTCTCCCTCCTGAAGCACACGGCGAACACGGGCGGCCGCTTTCCTTACTTTACCATGGTTTTCTCCCTGAGAAACGAGCCCCATGACCATTTCGTCCTGGCGAATAATCGCCGGAAAGAAAAAGTCACACTCTTTCTGATTGGAAGCATTATTCACCGGAATATCTTTTTTCCGGCATTCCTCATATACCCTCGAATTCAATTCCGGCTGATTGCTGGCAGCCAGAACCATTTTCCATTCCTCTTTCCTGATTTCCCCCGGTTCAAAACAACGCTGCTGCCATAATATCTCACCTGCTTTTGCCAGTTCTGTCAATTCCTTCTCCGCCTCCGGTGAAATCAGCGTAATCTTCGCTCCAAATTCCAACAGTACCCGAATTCTCCGCGAAGCAATGTGACCCCCGCCAATCACCAGAACCGGCCATTGGGAAATATTTACAAAGAACGGAAAATAAAGGCTTCGATCCTTATTCTCTTTCACAATACTTTCTCCTTGAAATTCTATGAATCCAGCTTCAGCTCAGTTTCTCTCTGCTTCCCAAAGCTTCCAGACAGCTTCGAAAAACCTGAATACCAGCCTCATTTCGTATGGTATACAGCATTTTTTCCACAACTTTTCGGGAGGCAGAACATACGGCATCCTCCAGAACCTGGGATTCTTCGTCCTTCAGCCCCAGATTTTTTACGGTCCGCCCCATCCTCCAGTAAACATCCTCTGCCGATTTCTGTCCGATTTCATTGACTTGTTCAATCAGATCCCGTCCCTCATACCATTTAATATACTCCTGCAGCTGTTCTTCCAGAAGTTCTTCGGAACGACGGATAATTTCTTCATTTTCCCTGGACTGAACTACAGAGAATTCGTCAATATCAAACAATTTCTTACCCGGAAGCTTTCCAATTTCCGGATCCATATCTCTGGGTACAGCCAAATCAATATAAACCTGAGGAATATCCATGGCAAAGAAAGACACATCCGCTGCGTTCAATGTCATATTGGGGCTGCTGGTGGCACTGACAACAATCTGACATTGGGGAAGGAAAGACAATCGGTCTCCATAGTTGATTCGATGGCATCCCAGGGGAATTTCCACCACACCGCTCCGATACTGGCGTACCGTGACGGTGACATCGGATCCTTCCGCTTTGAAAGCCTGGGCTGCTCGTTTTCCCATCTCTCCGTTTCCGATAACCATACAGGTTTTTCCCCGGAAATCCATTCCCATTTCTTTTAAGCGGCAAACCGCCTGATCCACAGCGGAAGAATTGGTCATGGATTTCTGCATGCCGGACTTAACTTTTTTGGCAGCGGTTATGGCCATGCGGAATAAGGTTTCCAGTTCCGGATCCGTACAATATACATCCCGGGCCTGAACAAGAGAATCCTTTACCTGCGTCAGAATCTGATCCTCACCAAGAATCAGTGAGTTCAGACCACTGGTTGTCCGAAACAGATGACGAAGAGCTTCCTCCCCCTCCCGGGAAACGAAAACATCACGATACTTTTGGGGATCCACATTTTTGATTTTACATAAAAGAGGATAAAGAGAAGGCTGATATCCTTCTTCGGCATGAACCCAGATTTCCATGCGATTACAGGTAGATAGAATCACACATCCCAGAATGTTTTCTTCCAGGCAGATTTCTTCCATGGCATCCCGCCCTGCCTTTTTTGTAAAGGAAAACATTTCACGACAGCTGATGGACGCCAGATTGTGGTCAATGCCAATCATCTGTATATTCATGATTTTTCCTTCTTTCCGCTGCGGCTGGGATCCATCTGATAAAGAATGGCATTGCAGATCGCTGCCGCCACATTGCTTCCTCCTTTTCTTCCTCTGGCCACAATGGCAGGAACCCCCGTTTCCAGAATCATTTCTTTGGAAGCTACTACATTTACAAACCCAACAGGCACACCAATGATCAGCTTCGGTTCCAGTCTGCCTTCCCGGATCATGTCATGAAGCTGTACCAAAGCTGTCGGAGCATTTCCAATGGCAAAAATCAGAGGTTTTCCCAAAGCAGCTGCTTTCTCCATACAGGCAGCAGCTCTCGTGGTATGATTTTGTTTCGCCTGCTCGGCCACATCCGGAT
>JAQXIM010000115.1 GCA_029007785.1 Clostridiales bacterium
GTTTTCTATCTGCTGTTTGTCGGTGTCTTGACCCTGCTGTTTAATTACATAGAGCGTAAGCTTAGTTATTTCCGTTAGGGAGGGATATCGATGGCAATTTTAGAAGTAAAAAATATTGAGAAACATTTTGGTGATACAAAGGTACTGAAGGATATCAGTTTTTCCCTGGAGGAAGGTACTGCTTTAGCAATTATCGGCTCTTCCGGTTCGGGAAAAACGACTCTTCTCCGATGCCTGAATTTTCTGGAACAGCCGGATCAGGGAACCATTGAGGTCAAGGGCGAAGTCATTTACGATGCATCGAAAAAGATGAACATGAGGGAGAGTGAGCTGCGAAACAAGCGTCTTCATTTTGGTCTTGTGTTCCAGTCCTTTAACCTATTTCCCCAATACACGGCTTTGGAAAATGTGATGTTGGCGGAACGTCTTCTCGCTGAGGAAAGGGAAGATTTTAAGAGCGGAAAGAAAGAAATCTATCAGGAAATCGAAGAACACGGAAAAGAATTACTGGCCAGAATGGGATTGGCTGATCGTGCAGATCATTATCCCCATCAGCTTTCCGGCGGTCAGCAGCAGCGTGTTGCCATAGCCAGAGCTCTGGCTTTGAGACCGGATATTCTTTGTTTTGATGAGCCTACTTCTGCACTGGATCCGGAGCTTACCGGAGAAGTTCTGAAAGTTATCCGCAGCCTGGCTGAAGCGAAAACAACCATGATTATTGTTACCCATGAGATGGCATTTGCCAGGGATGTGGCAGATCAGGTTATTTTCATGGATCAGGGATTTGTTGTCGAGCAGGGAACACCGGATCAGGTTATTAATCATCCCATGGAAGAGAGAACGAGACAGTTTCTTTCCAGATATTCACAGAATTAGTATTGCAAAGAGGTCTGCAGGGTTTCCTGCAGGCCTTTTTGACAGGTGGTGCACGTTTCGTTTGCGCGCCCTTGGCGCGCTCTGACAGTTGTAAAAGTCCTGAGCTTGACGTACGATTCTGAATTTGATAGAATTCTCAATGTAATGGGGTTTATCCCTGGGTAAAGAGAAATACAAGAGATGAGGGGAAGGATAAATATGGCATCTGTATTGGATAATGTGGTTCCGATTCTATTTTTGATTATTTTTGGCTGTGTGCTTCAAAGAATTCACTACTTTGAAGAAGTTTCCATGCAGCGATTGACGAATATGGTATCCAATCTGTTGATTCCATGTGTTATTTTTAATACCATTGTAAATCTGGAAATCCGCAGGGAACATCTTGTTCTGGCTGTCGGATTTATTGTCTATCAGTTTATTTTGCTGGGATTAAGCTGGGGAATTTATAGGATTTTTAAGATTAAGCGGCGGATGTTTCCTTTCTTTAGCTGTGCCTTTGCCTTTGGATTCATGGCAGTGCCGCTGTTTTCCAATATATTTGGTGTGGAGCATATGGACTATCTGGTTGCCATGGGTGTGGGACATGAAACCTTTGTCGCTTTGGTTTTTATTCCTTTGGCTAAGTTATACTTGAAAGAGGAAAAGACCTCAGGAAAGAATCTGGTGAAGAATCTTGCTTCTCCTCTGTTTTTTATGATCGGTTTGGCATTGGTTCTGAAGGTGACAGGACTTTATGCCACCGTGAACGAAACGATTCTGGGCCGAGGTTTCTTTGGTGCTGTATCCAAACTTGGATCTATGACAACCATACTTACAATGATCATTGTGGGATATCGAATTCATTTTCAGGACCGAAGCCGCATTCTTGAGAGCTTTGGATATGTGGCTTTTCGTTATGCCCTGACTTTTTGCGTGGGCTATCTTCTGAAAGGCTTCGTTTTTGATCGTCTGGTGGAACCCAGTCCTTATTTTGATTATGCTTTCTTTACCTTGCTTTCTCAGCATGGATCCGTTATTCTGACTGTGTTTGTCGGAGAGTATGGTACAAAAGAAGACCTGGAAGTTGCCAGCAACGCTTTCGTGATCAATGTTGTGGTGGGAATTCTTCTGTTCCTGGGATTTATGTTGCGTTTGGCTTAAGGTGATATAAGGAAAGGAATAAATATGCTGGATAAGGATTCTGTTTTTTCTTTGAATTTTTTGGCATATCATGGAATTCAGACGGGAGATCATCACGGTATGCGTTATCGAATGGAAAAGAAAGGGGAAAAGGAAGAGGCGGTGATTGAAGCCGCTGTCTGGCCTGAACCCTTCTGTTATGAAAAAACGCCGGAAGAAAGTATTTTCCGAAAGACTTTTCCTTTTACAGAGGAGGGAAGAATTCAGGCCATTGACTGGATGAGGGAGGAGTATGATGGGAAAAGAGAAATATGGGATCATGTTCCTACGCTCCTGAATGCTATGATATGAGTTAAGAAACAAGATAATAACGAAAAACTAATTTAGTTAAGAAATTGAATAAAATGACTTGATAAAATAAGTGAGAGTGGTATAATTTATAAATAAAATAAAGAGCGGCATGGAATGTGTTTGCCTTCACAGGAGAGAAAAGTATGTCTGTAATATCCAGCCACAATTATAACTTACCGGGAGAGATCCAATCCCATGTACACGCCCACGCTCATATTATTCTTCCTTTGGATCAGTATTTTTATATTCGGTTTCAGAACCAGGAACATTGTCTGCAGCCAAATCAGATTGGCTTTGTACCGCCGGGGGTTCTTCACTACTTTGGATGCCCTGGTAAAGCACTGACCCTGAATATTCCGGCAGAAATGATCAAATCTTCGGATCTTGTATTTCTATCGGAGAACAGTGTAAGAGAGATTGATGAGAAACTGATGCCTTTGATTTCCTTAATCAAGCAGGAAACTTCCGGCAGTTCTCAGAATAAGGACTCGCTGCGTTATCTTTTCTATTATCTTTATGATAAATTGGTAGAACAGGGAAGAATCCCCTCGCTTCAATATATTGAAGAAAACTATGCGGCTGATATTACGATACGTGAAATGGCCGAACTGGAGAATTATAATATTTCCTATTATACAGAATGGTTTAAGAAAAATGTTGGCTGTCTTCCCAGCGAATACCTGCGTATGGTTCGCATTGACAAGGCTAAGGAGATATTGGCTACTACAAGATATCGTATTATTGATGTGGCCATGCAGGTAGGGTATTATAATAGCTCATCCTTTACGAGAGCATTTCGCGAAGTGGAAGGAATCACACCGAAGCAGTACCGGAAAAAAGCTCAGGAAGCAAAACTGAACAGTGGAGGGGAAGCCATTCCCCAGATGGAAATTCGTGAAGAGATATGATTCCTGCTATGCAGAGACGGAGGTGTCTGCAGAATGATTCCATCAAAAGAGTGTCCGGGAATACATGTTATTTGCTGAATAACAGACTTGGATATTTAGTAATAGGATTTTTTTCAAGGCCATTGAAAAACTTCATCTTGGGTAATTGAGGAGAGGTTTTTCAATGGTTTTGTGTGTTTTGTAATGAATAAGAAAATTTTAAGGTATATTTTTATAAAATTGTAATAAAATGCTTCTATGCACTGGGGGCAATTTATGATATACTAAACTAAGTTTTTTGGTCTGAACAGAAAGGAACCACAGGAGGAAAAAAAGTGGAAAACACAGATAATTATTCAAGAAAACAGACAGAAAAACAAACGACAAGCAGAAAGAGAAAACATGGAAGAAAAAAGCAGAATAAAACCGCAATGCTTATAGGACAGTCATTAAGCCTCATTTTGATGCTGGTTCAGTTAGTATGCGGTATGTTTTTGTGTCTGGAAGTTTATCAGTTAGGACTTCTGCCCCTTCGGTATCTTACCATTATCGGCGTTGTTGTACTGATCATGGCCGGAATACAAATTGGACTGATTGTCCAAAAAACAAAGACCGCTTACGTTATTTCTTGTCTGCTGGCGTTATGTTTTAGTGGATTTATTGCGCTTGGCTGTGTCTATGTATGGAAGACAGATCAGACAATGAAGCAGATTTCAGATAACAGTAAAGAGACCATGCTGGATGAAGTTGCCGTCGCTGTTATGGCAGACAGCCCTTACTATAGCGTGGAAGACCTGGCTGGTAAGGTAATTGGTACCCAGAAAACTTTGGATAGAACAAATACGGACAAGACACTGGAAAGCCTGAAAGAAATTCTTGATAATAATGTCGAGGTTCAGGAGTATGAGGGTATGTACGATATGGTTCAAGCCTTCTATGACGGAAGTGAAGATGCCATTGTCTTCAATGAGGCATACCGTCCGCTGATCGTGGATTCTTTTGAAACCTTTGAAGAGGATATTCGTATTTTGAATACGTATACTTATACCTCAACGGTTCCGGTGGATCAGGAAGAGGAAAAAGTGGCGGAACCGGTTAATATCGAAGAGGAGGAACCCTTCATTATCTATCTCAGCGGTATTGATACCTATGGTGATATTGGAACCAAGAGCCGAAGCGATGTTAATATTCTGGCTACGGTAAATCCGACTACCCGTCAGATTCTTCTTGTTACAACGCCTCGTGATTATTATGTTCCCTTAGCAGTGTCGGGTCAGCCTCTTGATAAATTAACCCATGCCGGTATTTATGGAATCAACTGTTCCATTTCGACACTGGAGAATCTGTATGATATCGATATCAACTATTATCTTCGTGTGAACTTTACCGGTTTTGTCGGTATTGTGGATGCATTGGATGGCGTTGATGTTGTATCTGAGAAATCCTTTACCGGTGAAGTTGGCGGTCATTCCTTCACGGCAGGCGTTAATCATGTAAATGGAGAGGAGGCACTTTCCTTTGTTCGTGAGCGTCACAGCTTTGGTGAAGGTGATATTCAAAGAGCCAGAAACCAGATGGCTATGATCAAGGCGATTCTGAATAAGATCATGTCACCCGCCATTTTAACAAGATATACTTCACTGATGGACAGCGTTTCTTATGCTTTTATGACAGATATGAGTCAGAGCGAAATTGCTACGCTGGTGAAGATGCAGTTGGATGATGGCCGTGAATGGACCATTAATACATACAGCACGGAGGGTACCGGCGCCAGACGTACTACCTACAGTATGGGCAGTCAGAGCCTTTGGGTAAGTCTTCCTCATGAAGACTCCATTGCCCAGGCTTCCGAGTATATGAGGATGGTAAAAGACGGTGAAATTCTTGATCTGTCGAAATAGTAATTGTTCTGTATCATAGGGATCAAAAGGATCTGACGCATGATACAAAAAGGATCGTCGTCGGATTCATTTGTCGGGCAGAGAATAAAAAAACGTAAATAAATAAGCGGTCGAAAATGGTAAATAGATTTTCGGCCGCTTTTCCTGTTGAAAAAATGCCACAGTTGACAGGCATGGTCCTTTCCTATAAAATGGTAACAGTAAGGAGGTAGAGTATGAAAAAACTAGCAATCGTTCTGTCTCTGATGATTTGGAGTCTGGTGTTCACCGCCGGACCGATTCAGGCCCAAAGTGTGAACCGAACCGTGACTTCCGTTTCCAGCAGTCAGTCTGGTGGCCAGTTGCCTGCCCCTGTTCTTTCGGGAATCAAAACAGTTTCATACCAATGCATCAAAATCTCCTGGAGGAAAGTAGCCTCAGCTGACGGTTACCGGATTTACCGGAAAACATCAGGAACCGCCTGGAAGCCATTAAAGAATGTGGATTCTTCAACCTTATCATACAAGGACAAGACGGTGGAGCCTGGGACTACTTATTATTATACCGTGGCGGCTTATAAGAAGTCAGGAAAGAAAATCACTTATGGTAAGTATTCCAACAGCGGTATTTATGGAAAGACCTCTTTGGAGACTCCGAAGCTTTCGGGGATAACTGCTGATTCCGAAACCATTCGTTTGAAATGGAAAGCTGTTCCCGGAGCGGATTTGTATTATGTATACAGACGTCTCAGCAATGGCAACTGGTCGAAAATTGCCAGTAAATCTGCTGACTCCAGTCTGTCTTATACAGATAAGAATGCGATTTTAGGAACAACTTACAATTACACTGTTCGAGCTGTTCGAAATGTGGGCAGTACGAAAGTGAAGAGCGATTGGGACAAGAACGGGCTTTCTGCCGTTTGCCTTCCGGATACTCCGAAACTTGTCGAAGCAAAGGCTTCCGGTGATACCGGATTCCTTGTTGCTTGGGAAGCGGTAAAGAATGCCGACGGATATCGTGTATACCGGAAAATGGACGGGGGTAAATGGAAAGCAGTGATATCATTGGAGAAAGATATCCTCTCCTATCATGATGAATCTGCTTTGGCAGGTGTCTCTTACCAATATACCGTCAGAGCTTATCAGCTGGTATCCGGTTCTACGATTACCGGCGGGTATGACGAAAATGGACTATCTGCATCACGTCCCATTGGAACAGTTAAGCTGGTTTCGGCAGATTCCAGCAAAGGAAGCCAGGCCATCCTGGTCTGGGAGAGTGTTCCTGGTATCAACGGTTATTATGTATATCGAAAAGATAACGGAAAATGGGTGCGTATCGCGGACATCACAGAACCGGATCAGACCTCATTTATGGACGAAGGTCTTACCATGGGTAATTCTTATACATATACCGTTAAGGCCTATTCCCAGGGAACCAGCAAAAAGTATTACGGCGGCTATGAAGCCGACGGAATCTCTGTGACCATTGTGGCAGGGGCTCCCAAACTGAAAAATGCACAATATGTGGATTCTCAGAGTGTAGAATTAACCTGGAGCAAAGTCGGAGATGTCGATGGATATCGTATCTATCGGAGCGTCGATGGAGGTAAGTTCAAAAAACTTGCAGATGTAAAAAAGGCTTCCGTTACATCCTATGTGGATGAAACAGCAAAGGTTGGCAGTTCTTATTCCTACAAAGTTTGCTGTTATAACACGGTGAACGGAGAGAAGATTCTGGGATTTAAGAGCAGCGGCAAAGAAGTCCATGCCAGCATTGCCATTGATGTTTCCAAATGGAATAAAACAGTGGACTGGGAGAAGGTAAGAGCTGCCGGCATAGAAATCGCAATGATCAAGATTGGTTCCAGCAATAATGGCGGACTGATGGATGAGTGTTTTGAAGAAAATATTCGTCAGGCGAAGGAACAGGGAATTCGGGTCGGCGTTTATTTCTATAGCTATGCCCAGTCTTTAGAGGATGTTCAGGCAGAACTGGATTATTTTCTTCCCCTTTTGGAACCTTATCGTGATCAGCTGGATCTTCCTGTTGCTTATGACTTTGAGCTTGAAAGCCGACAGAAAGAAGAACTGAAGGAAGAAAACACAGCCATGATTTGTATGTTCTGTGATGGATTGGAAGAGGCTGGTTATGATTCCATGGTTTACAGCGGTGCCTATATGTTTGACAAGTACATCGACTACGAGAAAGTATATCCTTATGGAATCTGGCTTGCCAGATATTATGGGGATAATACCTTATCCTATGACGGTTATAAAGGTAAGAGTCCGACCTATATCAGAGACTTTGGCGCTGTTAATATGTGGCAGTATAGTACAGATGGAAGTATAGACGGAATATCTACCAAGGTGGATCTGAATGTTTGTTATCTTCCATAAGTAACAGACGGGATTCTTTTATCCCGGAGAATATTAAGAACAGGAATACCGGAACAGACTCAAAAGGTTTCTTCCGGTATTTCATTTTAGGAAAAACTGAAAAAATGTTGATCAGGCAGAACAATCAGAAGAATCATAGAAGAAAAAATGCAGAAAAAACTTAGAAGAACAAAACGTAGAAATTCCGAGGAACAAAACATAAAAAACTTAGTGATAAAAAACATGCTTGACAGGATTTTCCTGTAAGATATACTGATAAAGCAGTATAATTGGAGTGAAGAAAAGAAATGAACAAACGAGTATACAAGATTCTGTTTTTTATATATATGACCATTTTAATTTTTCTTGTTCTTTTCAAATTTGATGGATCTTTGACAAATCTGGCTCAGAAGATTCATTCCGTTCAGCAAAATCGAAGCATGGGTTACTGGAATTGTAATTTGATGCCTGGTGCTACCATTTCCCTGTATCTTCGCCATATTCCTTCCGGATTTGCTGTGAAGAATCTGGTGGGCAATGTGGTTGCGTTTATTCCGTTGGGCTATTTTCTGCCGACGGTGTATCCAAAATATCGAAAATGGTGGAAGACGATTCTGTTTTCTTTCCTTTTTCTTCTGGCAGCGGAATCGATCCAATTGGTTTCCATGCTGGGAGTTTTTGATGTGGATGATATCATTCTGAATCTGGCCGGTTGTCTTCTTGGATATTTTGTCTATGTTCTTACAAAAACTTTGGTGGGGACAAAGGACTGATAAAACAAAGGCAATGCTTTGGACCCTATTTCGTGGATTCTGAATTTAAAAATGCAGGAAGGATTCCGGAGAATCCATGTTCAGAACGATAGAAAAAAGAAGAGAAGAAGGGAGAAAACTCCGTGGAAAAATTACTGATCAGTGCATGTTTGCTGGGAATCTGCTGTCGATACGACGGTACCGGCGGTGAATTGCCGGAGATAGAGGAATTGAAGAAGCAGTATGAATTGATTCCTGTATGTCCGGAGATTTATGGCGGTCTTGCGACACCCCGTGATCCTGCCGAGAGGCAGGGGAACCGAGTGGTTACCTGTAAGGGTGAAGATGTTACGGACGCATATGATAAAGGGGCCCGTGAAGCATTAAGGCTTGCAGAGCTTTTGGAATGCAGGGAAGCTCTTTTAAAAGAAAGAAGTCCATCCTGCGGAGCAGGAAAGATTTATGATGGATCTTTTACTCGAACAAAAATTCATGGAAACGGTGTAACAGCAGATCTATTGATTAGAAATGGGATTAAGGTTTACGGGGAATCACAGATTTCTTACCTTTTTTCACAGAAAACAAATCGGAAATAAAAAGAACCTCCAAACGAATCCGAAAATCGGAGTTTGGAGGTTTTAGCTTTTACAATTTCTTCTGGAAATTACCTTCGATGGCAACACCATGATTTTTAATGGCAAAAATACGGGAATCGTATTCTTTGAGGAAAGCTTCTAAACGGTGGGCTTCGTATTTTGATACAACGGTGTAAATAATATAAGAGGGATCATGGGAATATCCGCTGGTTCCCTCCCAGTACGTAGCACTTCGTCCCAAGCTGTTTGTGATAAAGTTAATTACGTTTTCCGGATCCTTTTTAGTAAAGATGGTCATTTCTGTGCAGATATTCTGTTCATGAATTCGATCGATTACCATACTGGAAACAACGGAATAAATGATGGAATAAATAGCAACGGACACATCCAGGCTGAGGGCGCAGATGGCATAAATAATGGCATTGACACCCATGGATAATTTTCCGATGGAAAGCATCTTATATTTTTTTGTCAGATACATACCGATAATGTCCAATCCTCCTGCGGAAGAGCGGGCCAGAAAAATCATTCCGGATCCGGCACCGGCCATCAATCCGCCAATAATGGTAGAGGTGATGGTGCTGTCAACCAGCATGGCAGATGGCGAGGGAATAAGTGCCAGAAAAATAGTTTCCGCAGTAACACAGATGACGCTTCGGAAGAAAAAATGATGTCCCAGCTGGCGATAAGCAAGATAAAAAAGCGGAACATTCAGCAGATAATAAACTACACTGACAAACGGAAAATTGTTAATTACCGGAAAGATATTCCGAAGAAAGGTGTTGAGCAGCTGGCTGATACCAAGAACACCGCCATTATATATACCGCTGGGAACAATAAAAAAATTCACACCGCTGGAAAAGAGAAGTGCACCGGCAAGGGATAGAAAGAGCTCTTTTCCTGTTATTCTTAAAGGGGAAGAAGCTGTATTCTTTTTGGACATAATGTCTCCTTTCATTGGGCGCCGTAAAGGCCTGCCTTCTATGATGATTATATCATAATCAGATTATATCATAAAGAAGGAGAATGGAAACATTTCTTTTCCAAAATGCCTATGATTCGATATAAACAAAGAGCAATCATACAAAGAATGACAATGGACATAAGAATATAATCCAGTTTGAATACCTGACTTCCATAAATAATAAGATATCCCAAACCATTACGGCAGACCAACATCTCTCCTATAATTACACCGATCAGGCAAAGACCGATATTCACCTTCATGTTGCCAATTATCATAGGAAGTGATCCCGGAAGAAGGATTAATTTCATTACATCCCGGGAAGTACCTCCGAGGGATTGAATCAGCAATATTTTATCACGATCTGTTTCCCGGAAACCAGCCAAAAGAGATAAAATAGAGCCAAAAACAGCGATGGATACAGCAGCTACGATAATGGTTTTCGCATTATTTCCAAGCCAGACAATCAGCAGAGGCGCAAGGGCGGATTTGGGAAGACTGTTCAGGGTAACAAGACAGGGCTCAAGAACTTCGGCGGCAGATTGGAAACGCCAGAGAAAAAGGGCTGCTGTAAGACTGATTCCTGTTACCAGCAGAAATCCCAGAATGGTTTCGCCAAGGGTATATCCGATGTGGCGAAAAATGCTTCCGTCGGCAATCATGGACAAAAATGTATGGATGATACGAAGAGGACTGCTGAAAATAAAATCGTTGAGCCATCCGATTTGAACACTTCCTTCCCAAAGGATCAAAAACAGAAGAAGGAGTGCCCAGCGACACAGGCGAATGATTTGTTTACGGCGAATCTGTTGATGACGCCATAATTCCTGATAAGTCAGATCTGCTTTTTTCATGAGCTGCGAATCTCCTTCCATAGAGTTTGAAAATATTGGGAGAAGGATGACGTGTTGCGGCGTTCCAGAGGAGACAAGCGTTTTCCATCCTTTTCTTCCGGGAAGGAAACAGAAAGAACGCTTTGGATGGAAGCAGGACGACAGCTGAGTACAAGAATTCGATCTGCCATACTGATGGCTTCCGATAAGTCATGGGTGACAAGAATTGCTGTTTTGCCAGACTGTCTGATTCTGGATCCGATATCGTCACCAACTTCCAAACGGGTTTGATAATCCAGGGCAGAGAAGGGTTCATCAAGCAGAAGAAGATCCGGACGAAGGGCCATGGTTCGAATCAATGCAGCCCGCTGTCTCATTCCACCAGATAATTCATAGGGCTTTGATTGGGAAAAATCTTCCAG
>JAQXIM010000116.1 GCA_029007785.1 Clostridiales bacterium
TGCTAATATGCCTACCACCAGAGAAGCAACCGATTATCTGACCGAAAAGGGCGTTCTCTTTATGCCTGGTAAGGCTTCCAATGCCGGCGGTGTGGCTGTATCTGCTCTGGAGATGGCTCAGAACAGCATGAGAACCCGCAGAAGCTTCGAAGCAGTTGATTTTGACCTTCATAACATTATGAAAGATATCTTCCGTCAGGTATCCAGTGCCGCTGAAGATTATGGTCATCCCGGAAATTACGTTTACGGAGCCAACATTGCCGGTTTCCGCCGCGTAGTAAAGTCTATGAGAGCACAGGGTTGGGTATAAGAGAATATTGGCAGAACAAAAAGGAGTCTTACACCGGGAACGATGTGAGGCTCCTTTTTTTCTGTTCACTGACAGGTCAGGAGGATTGGTAAAGCTGCTATACAATAAAAACCGTTGACCGGAGGATTTTGCTGCCTCTGATCAACGGTTTTTGTTTAGTGAACCTCAACGCCCAGGAAGATACAGGGAGTTATGCTGCGGTATCTGTGCCAGGTGTAAGCACCTTCCTTGTTCCATGTTGCCATGTGAGTGGAGCCTGCAGACAAAGGGAGTGAGGCATACATGGAATCGGGATCCTGGGACTTCATCAGGTCGACGGCGCCTTGACCGACGATCTGAACGTGAAGCTCCTGTACCTTGGGATCCGCATGATCCTTATGGATTCCGGAGGGCGCATCGGGATCTGCCACGAGGCAGAAATTAACAGATACATTACCCAGGGTTTCCTTGGGAGACTTAATATAAGGGCTGTTTTTATGCTGAGGCAGCCCGGTCAGCTGATAGTTGGACTTCCATGCAGCGCACAGAGCGTTCATGGTGATGCGGTCAGCCAGATTAATGGTGTCGTAGCCGACAATCAGCAGTGCTTTGCCAGGAACGGAGACAGTTACATCACGGACAGCCATGGCCTTCAGAGGGGCCAGTTCGAATTCTCCGTTAATAATAACTTCCTGTTCCTTGTCCAGGTTTACCAGAACGGAAGGAAAAGTTACTTCAAAGGCTTCCTCTGACTCAAGATAACGAGTTTCAAGGAAAGGTTCACCGAATGATAATTTCTGATTCATATTGTACCTCCTTTGGATTTATCCAAACACCTTTCTCATGTAGTTCAGACCGGTGCGGGCACATTCGAAGCTGGTAGGCCAGGGCTTGGCCTCGATGCTTACCCAGTCGCTGTAGTTTGCTTCCTTCAGGACAGCAGCTGCCTCGTAGAAGTTAAAGTGCTTGTCATCGGGCAGCAGACGTCCGGGATCAGATACATGGAAGAGTACCAGCTTGCCCAGGGAGCGCTTGATGGCAGCCACCGGATCGGGATCTTCGGTAACCATGTGATAGGTATCGCCGTTGTATTTCAGCAGATCGCAATTGAACTTTTCCAGGAAAGAGATGGTTCTCTCTGTAGAGCAGAATACATCCCCGTCATTGCGGTTGATCTGTTCCATAACGAAGGGACAGTCAATCTCCACTGCGTACTCCAGAGTACGTGCAACGGAGTCAGTCAGAATATCCTCAAACTCCTCGTCGGTCTGTCCGGGCTGCTTGCGGCCTCTCAGATATCCCACCAGAACCTGAGAATCCAATTCCTTCGCCAGGTCAAGCTGTCTGTGAAGACGCTCTACGGTGGCCATACGGATCTTCTTGTCGGGATGAGTCATGCTCATGCCCTCGTGGACATAAGCCAGACCGGTGGTGATGGCGGAGCAGCCCAGATTGTGACGATCCAGGGTTGCTCTTAATTCTTTTGCATTATACTGGGCGGGATCCTGGATCTGAAGCTCGATTCCATCATAGCCCAGTACCTCGGCGACAGCGGCACATTCTTCATAAGAAGTTCCGCGGAGAGGGAAGGGGGAGACCGCCTCTAACGGGCGGTCAACGGTACATACACTGAATTTCATTGCCATTTGGACAGGCCTCCTTACAGCTCAATGGTTCTGCCTTCTTCTGCAGAACGGAAGGCAGCGTATACAACACGGATGATATCGTAAGCCAGTTCGAAGGGAGTTTCGGTGGGAGTTCCGTATGCCATGGATTCCAGGAAGGACTTCATCTCACCGGTATAACCGCGAATTACCTCATCGGATACGAAAACATTGTTCCAGCCGGTTTTTGGAGGATTCAGCTCGCCCCAATATACGTTGTCCAGACCATTGTCATCGCAGCAGTAGGTCTTCAGCAGATCATTTTGGGTCAGGTTCATCTGGAATTTCATGTCGTTGCAGGCGATATTGACGTGGTTGGCAGAACCGCCGACAACCGCATCGGTACCGATCACGTTGCAGATGGAACCGTCGGAGTATACAAGGATGATGTTGGAGCAGTCCTCAACATCGTTAGGATGAGCCTGCGCATACTGCTTTTCTCCCTCTTTCAGCGGAACCTTGGAGATCTGACCCATAACAGCGGTAACAGATTTTACGGTAATCTCTTCGCCGCGTGCCTGTGCCTCAACCTGCTTCAGGTACATCATGGTGGAGAGGATGTGGATACCATTTCTCATGGTGGTGCCGCCGCCGAAGTTCTTCCACTCGGAAGCTGCAGGGCTGGTAGAACCGATGATAGACTCAATGCCGTTCATGAACATGATCTTGCTCTTCTTTGCACGGAGAATCTCAGCAGCCTTCTGTACGGGAGTTGCATATACAAAATCCTCGGCATAGAAGAACTGACCTTCGCTTTCGTTGATAACCTTCTTCAGCTCAGCCAGCTGCTTGTCCATGTCTTCCCACATGGCAGCTTTGCTTACGGTTTTGCCGATATTGTCGGAGCCGTCGCCGAAGTAACCGGTGATGGGTTTCTCACAGATGATGCTCTTGCCGGCTTTCAGAGCCTGAATGCAGTAAGGGATATGCAGACGAGGGGGAACGGAGATATCGATCAGATCGATTTCAGGATCGGCAACCAGTTCATCGTAGCTTGTGCAGATCTGCTCATAATTGTATTTTGCGCGGAACTCTTCTGCCTTCTCTGCGTTTCTTGCGCATACAGTTTTCAGACGAATGGGAATGCCGCCTGCATTCATATATCCGTTTACATGCAGGAATGCACCATAACCATAACCGACAGTACCGATGGTGATAACGTCTTTTTTCATTGTGGATTCTCCTTTTCGTGTCATAGAGTTTGTAATAATTCGTTGTATCAATCAAAGATCCGTGGGATGATAGTTCTCATTATTTCCCCGATCCAGCTCAATAGGGCAGTAGATGCAGGGAGTCACACTCTTGTATTCGTGCCAGGGATAATTTCCCTGGGCATTATACATCTTATCGTGAACAATGCCGGGAGCCATGTTCAGCTCCTGATGAATGTTTTCTTTATCCTCATAATCATACACACGCATCATTCCATAGCCGGCAATCTGAGCGTGTACCTCATCGAAGTCCCGGTCGTGTTCTCTGTGAGGGCCTGAGGGGACCATTCCTTCGCTGACAAAGCACAGATTCAGTTCGATATGATCGCTTCCCTCGCCGATACAGAATTTGGGAGACTTATAATAAGGAAGTCCTTTATGTCTGGCAATTCCGGACATCTCATAGAGAGACTTCCAGGTTTTCATGATCTTGTCTGCGGTAGCGGGATCAGTGATGTCGGTGCGCTCTACATCGCGGATCAAAAAAGCCTTTACCAAGTTGCGAACTGTCATGTTTTGAACCATGGCTGCCTTCAGCGGAACAATCGTACGCTCGCCGTCCAGAAAGATGTTCTGCTGCTCGTGCTCCGCCAGATTGATTACCATGCTTTTTTTATCAACATGGTAGGAATCTTCGCCTTCTACATAGTCGATGCTGAAGAAAGGTTCAGCAAAATCCAGTTGTAAGATAGACATATTTTCCTCCTGTGGATGGATTCGTGGAATCAGTTCAATCGTATAAGATTTGTTTGATTTCCGTGTTGTCCTTATTCTAATCGGAAATCTGCAAAAAGTAAATCTAAATAAAGTTAAGTTGACGTTAAGTAAAACTTAATGTAAAATGATATAAGGGTCAAACGCAGAGAACTCCTGAAAACATTCGAAATCCGCTTGTTTTTCTGAGAAAAATGGCTGCTTTCTCATGTTTTGTCGAATCCCGGAATCATGTGTTTTCATGCAGGCATGAAACATATGACCTTCTGACCCTTATATCATAAATTAGTATGAGCAGGAACAAATGGACATAGAATATATGTTTGATGGGAAGGAAAATCAGAATGGATACAGCAAGATGCAAAGCTTTTGTTGCCTCGGTGAAGACAGGCAGTTTTTCGAGAGCTGCGGAGCAGCTGAACTATACGACGTCCGGTGTCAGCCAGCTGGTGAACGCGCTGGAGGAGGATCTGAAATTATCTTTATTCCAGAGAAGCAGGAAGGGGGTCACGCTGACGACAGACGGAGAACGGATGTATCCCGTGATTCTGAATTTTTTGCGTCAGGAAGAAAGGATCTATCAGATGGCGGATGAGATCAGCGGACTTCTGGTGGGGAATATATCCATTGCCGCCTATCCCAGTATTTGTGCATCCTGGCTTCCGGACATGATCAGCCGATTCCAGGAACAGCACCCGGGCGTCAGCTTCAAGATCAATGATGACGGCGTGCGGCGCCATATCATTGAGGAGCTGCAGAATGGGTATGCAGATATGGGGTTCCTGAGCAATCGTCATGATCTGATAGGAGAATGGATTGAACTGGAGAAAAATCCCATGGTTGCTCTGGTTAGTCTGGACAGTCCGTATGCTCAGCTGGACTCTTTTCCATTGAATGAGTGTGAGACAGCAACCATGATCGAGTGTTCCCATGGCAAGAATCCGGATCTGTCCTATATTTTCGCCGGTCACCATATCGTTCCCAATATTGTATATACGACCCTGACCTCCAGCACAGCGGCTGCAATGGCTTCCCGGAACATGGGAGTATTTATCACCAATGAACTGAGTACTCACATGTGGGACTTCCCGGCGAAGCTCCTTCCTTTGGATCCCCCCCAGTATGTGGAGCTTGGTATGGTCGTTTCTCCCATGTCTTATGGTTCGCCGGCGGTGAAAGCCTTTGTACGGTTCTTTCGGAAGGAATTCAAAAAACGGCTTGAATAACTGGTTTTTGGAGTGTCAGTTCAGGCTGCGGCGACAGGTTTTGCAGGTAAAATGAAAAGAAGTGAGGGATTCGGGCTGCAATTCTTGCTTTTTTACAGCAATTATCGTATTATGACTGAAAAGAAACCTCAAATGATGCCTGCGGAGATCGTCTTGTTTTTTGGGAGAAATATTGTAGGTTCCGTATCATGGGGATTGTTTTGCAGGTGAAAGATAGGAGGAAGAAAAATGTATTGCAGAAACTGCGGAGAAGAAATGCCGGATGAGGCATTGGTTTGCGGAAAATGTGGAACGCCGGTGAAGACAGAAAAATCAGATCGTTCACAGGATAGAGAGAATGGGGAAAGAGATTCTGAGGCATGGGGATATGCTCAGGAAAACAGAAGAGATGAAGCAGGATATTATAGAAGTTCTGAAGAAAATCCTTATCGGTACGAGGAATCGTCGAATGGGGATCAAAGAAATCCCTATTCTTACTCCAATAACAGCTATGAACAAAAACAGGAGCAGAAACCGGAACCGGATAAGACGGGGAAAGAGGGAATGGCAACGGCGTCTTTGGTTCTGGGAATTATTGCAGTGGTATCCTGCTGTATTCCGTATCTAGCCATTCCCGTGAGCATTGCAGCCATTGGATTTGGTATACTGGGATACAAATCGGCTGCTCGGACAAAAGCGATTATCGGTATCGTTCTGGGTGTGGTTATGCTTCTGGTGGGGATGACACTGCTCATTTCCATTTCCGCACTGATGCCTTACAGTGAAGAATTGCTGGAATCCTTCTCCATGTATATGGAATAGCACCTGATTTCGGGAGCAGGAAGTGCGAAACAGTCCATTTGTTCCTTGGCCCGTAATATTGATTCGGAGGTTGTTTCGTATCCCAAAAGTGCAGATGTCAGAGAGTGATTAATTCTGACATCTGCACTTTTTTTGTGACTGAATCTGTATTTTTTGTAACTAAATATGTTGACAAATGCGAACGGGCAATGATACTATGAACTTATATTCGATAGAAATGACGAACAATGAAAAATAAATGATTGTTTTTTATTTATCACTTAAATTTCTTGTTTTTCAGAGCTTGAATGTATTTTCGAACCCTATTGTCCCCTCTGGGGGGAGAAAAAAGTATCATGTTTCTAATTAAGTCTCAAGTGCAGTAGCAAATCCAAGCCAATCGAATTAAATTTGCAGGAGGAACAAATATGGCTGAAACGAAAAAGACAGTCCCCGTTACTGAGCCCGTTGCTCTGACCGATGCCGAGCTGGTTGCCCAGAAGGTTGCTTCCGTTCGGGCAGCACAGGCCAAGTTCGCCACCTACACCCAGGAGCAGGTTGACTACATCTTCTATAAGGCTGCCATGGCAGCGGATAATGCTCGTATCCCTCTGGCTAAGATAGCCGTTGAGGAGACAGGCATGGGTGTTTTGGAGGACAAGATCACCAAAAACCATTACGCTGCTGAGTTCGTTTACAACCACTATCGCAACAGCAAGACCTGCGGTATCATCGAGGAAGACAAAGAGTGGGGAATCACCAAGATCGCTGAGCCTCTTGGCGTAATCGCTGCTGTCATCCCTACCACCAATCCCACATCCACTGCCATCTTCAAGACGCTGATCGCTCTGAAGACCCGCAACGGTATGATTATCAGTCCTCATCCTCGCGCCAAGAAGTGCACCTGCGCCGCTGCCAAGATCGTTCTGGACGCCGCTGTTGCTGCCGGTGCTCCCGAGGGAATTATCGACTGGTTTGACGAGCCCTCCATCCAGATCTCCGGTGATCTGATGAAGGCTTCTGACTGCATCCTGGCCACCGGCGGCCCCGGCATGGTTACCGCCGCATACTCTTCCGGTAAGCCCGCTTTAGGCGTTGGTCCCGGTAATGCTGCCGTTGTTATCGACGAGACTGCTGATATCAGGGATGCCGCTTACTCCATCATCCATTCCAAGACCTTTGACAACGGCATGATCTGTGCTTCTGAGCAGACTGTCTTTGTCTGTGAGAAGGTCTATGATGCCGTCAAGGCTGAATTTGCCAAGTACGGCTGCTATTTCCTGAATGCTGAAGAAAGAAAGAAGGTCGGCGAGACCGTTATCTGCTATCCTGCCGGCAATGTCAATGCTGCGGTTGTTGGCCAGCCTGCCTACAAGATCGCTGAGATGGCCGGCGTGAAGGTTCCCGAGACCACCAAGGTTCTCATCGGTGAGGTTGATTCCGTTGAGTTCTCCGAACCCTTCGCCCATGAGAAACTCTCTCCTGTTCTTGGTATGTACAAGATCAAGGATCTGGATGAAGGCATCCAGAAGGCAGCCGCCGTTCTGCATATCTGCGGCGGCGAAGGTCACTCCTGCGGTCTGCATATCAACGCCACCGAGACCGAGAAGATCGCCAAGTTCTCCGAAGCCATGAAGACCTGCCGTATCCTTATCAATTCTCCTACTGCTCACGGCGGTATCGGAGATATTTACAACTTCAAACTCGCTCCCTCCCTTACTCTGGGCTGCGGTTCCTGGGCCGGCAACTCCCGTTCTGAGAATATCGGTATCTTCCACCTGCTCAACATCAAGACTGTCGCTGAAAGGAGAGAGAACATGCTTTGGCTCAGAACTCCCGAGAAGATCTACCACAAGAAAGGCTGTATGCAGCTGGCTCTGCGAGAGCTGCGTGACGAGTACAACTGCAAGAAGGCCTTCATCGTTACCGATACTTTCCTGTATCAGAACGGCTACACCAAGCCTATCGAGGATGAACTGGACCGCATGGGAATCACCCACGCCTGCTTCTATGAGGTTGCTCCCGATCCGACCCTGCAGATTGCCCGCACAGGTGTAAAGCAGGTTAATGCTTTCCAGCCCGATGTTATCATCGCCCTGGGCGGCGGCTCCTCCATGGATGCTGCCAAGATCATGTGGCTGATGTATGAGCATCCCGAAGAAGATTTCTTCGATCTGGCCAGTGTATTCATGGATATCCGCAAGAGAATCCATAAGTTCCCCAAGATGGGTCTGAAGGCTAAGCTGGTTTGCATCCCCACTTCTGCCGGTACCGGTTCCGAGGTTACTCCCTTCGCCATCATCACCGATGCTGACACCGGAACCAAGTGGCCTCTGGCTGACTACGAGCTCATGCCCACCATGGCTATCGTAGATGCCGACAACATGATGAATGCTCCCCGCGGCCTGACTTCTGCCTCCGGTATCGATGTTCTGACCCACTCCACCGAAGCCTTTGTCTCCATTATGGCTACCGACTACACTGACGGTTTTGCCATCAAGGCTACTCAGAACGTTATGAAATACCTGAAGCGTGCTTATGACAACGGCGCCAAGGACATCGAAGCCCGTGTGAAGATGGCTGACGCAGCCTGCATGGCCGGTGTTGCTTTCGCCAATGCTTTTCTGGGTCTGTGCCATTCCATGGCTCACAAGCTGGGTGCTTTCCATCATCTGCCCCACGGTGTTGCCAACGCACTGCTCATGTGCGAGGTCATGAAGTACAACGCAAACGAGGCTCCTTTCAAGATGGGTACCTTCTCTCAGTATAAATATCCTCACGCGCTGGAACGTTATGCTGAGTTGGCCCGTTACTGCGGCATCTGCGGCAAAGACGACCGTGAAACCTTTGATCTCTTCGTTGCCGCCATTGAACAGCTGAAGGCCGATGTGGGTATTAAGCCCTGCATCAAGGATTATGGTATTGATGAGCAGAAGTTCCTGGATACTCTGGATACCATGGTTGAAGCTGCGTTCAACGATCAGTGCACCGGTGCCAACCCTGTATATCCCAGAATGAGCGACATGAAGGAAATGTATCTGCGCTGCTACTACGGCAAATAAGTTTCACTTTTGAAAAACTCGTTTATAATAAGAAACACCCGCCCAAATGGGCGGGTGTTTGTAATGATTCGGAAACATGATCTATTCGGAAACATTATCCGGATCCGGTTCTTCATCCGGTTCCGGCGGATCGATCGGTTCTTCCGTGTTATCTTTGGACGGCTTCTCGGCAGCCGTTTCGGAAGGGGTTTCCGGTGATTCCGTAGATGCCGGTTCTGTAGATTCCGGTTCTTTCTTCTTGGTACCCCGGATAATCGTACGGGTGGTTCCCTGATATACGTCTGTGTGGAGCAGTGTTCGTTCCGTCTCTACGCCGTTGACATAGACAACTTTGGTCAAAGTGGCTTTCACTGCAGGGTGAATGGAGCCGCTGACCTGTTCTGTACCTTCTTCCAGGGTGGGATCTTCCTTGATGATGGGATCCGGTGTCGTCTTGGAAATGGTATAGGAAATGAAATCAACCGTTCGGTCGGAAGAGCGAGTCTCCTTGCCATATATGCTGAAGGTCAGTGTATAGCCATCTGCACTGGAAGCAATGTAGATGGGAGAATCTGTGTTGTTGGAGAAGACAAGATCCTTGCTTCCCTCGGCAATAGCCGCATCCGAAGCATAGGGAACGTATCCAACTACCATGGAGTGGGGATGTCTCTCGTCCACCTGAAGTTCTGCCCGGATTACCGCATTATAAAGAGTGGTGGAAACCTGGCAGACACCGCCTCCGTAGGCATCTTCGGAAGTTCCGTTTACATACTGGGGGGCCAGTTCATATCCATTTGCCGCCGTCCGGCTCAGGATGGTGTCGCTGACAGAGAGGGACTCTCCCGGCATCAGAATCTGACCGTTCAGTCTTTGAGATGCGACCCGGATATTGGTTTTGCGGGCACTGGAACTGGTAGAATAGCTGGTGCTGAAGGTACTGAGACGATCCTGCACCTGAGACAGCTGTTCGGCGGTTCTCTTGGGAAGGCTGACTTCTGCAACGGCCTCCACTGTCATATTTTCGGATAAAGATTTTTCCAGGGTGCTGCAGATGTTTTCAACCGTCTTACTGACGTTTGTCTTCAGACCGTTCACTTCCTGGGAAACGATAAATTCTCCGTTTTCTCTGGTAAGAGAGGCGTCAACGGCTTCGGTGTCCTGAGAAGCAATCTGCTCGGTTACGAATTGTTCAATGGCTTCTTTATCGTATTGATAATCCACCTCGACGGAAGCACTGTCATATCGGAGATCAGTTCTTTCTTTGTATCGGGTAATCAGAGAACCAACCTTGCCGTAAAAAGCAGCCTGATCGGCGGCAGTGTCAGCATCCCATGTCAAACCCAATTGAGAAGCGGTGATCTCAGCCTGTTTATCGGAATAAGTGACGGTGATACTGGAAGAAGCAATACGAGAAAAGTATTCTTCAATCATTGTTCTGGCTTCTGCTTTTGTTTTTCCTCCGAGATCCAGAGACTGAACTTGGACGCCTTCTTCAATCTTTGTTTCATCCGTTATTGTAGGGGCGGCCATGGCCGGTCGGCTGAAACTGAATAAAGAACAGCCGAGGAATAAGAAAAAAACGGATGCAAACCGGTGTCTTTGCATAAATAAACCTCCTTCACAAAGTATCTATATGTGATTCGTTTCATATATATCATCCTTTATATAAAAAGGACGCCATTTTGACAAGTATATCACAGAATGTGTTGAAATAAAATACATTTCCGTAAAAAGGAATTCCGGAACGTGATATATAATAAGAAAGAATATGGTAAAAAATGGAAGAGAAATAAATTTGTAAAAAATTTGTAACATCTTGACTCCCCCATGGTTTCATGCTAACATTATTCATAAGAATGAAAATATAAATGAAATTTATATGAAGATATGTTTTTTGTCGAAAAAAGCGTCGCCTCGGATATTCCCGGATTTGCCGGAGCCGAATCCACAGAGAAAGCGGCCATAGCTTAAGGAAGAGAAAAAGCATAAATCCATATGGTAATATTTTTTGTTTTACAGTTGAGGATATTTTCTTGTTTATCAGTGATGGGAGAGTTTGATGACAGTCATAAAGGGATTTTTGAAGGTTTTTTGTTTGGCAGTTACCGCCAGTTCTTTTCTGTTGATGGGTGGAATGCAGGCTATGGCTGCTCCATTGACATGGGGAAATAACAGTGAGAATATTCTGAATGGAGGAGTGTTGTCGGAAATAGATTCCAGCGGCCTCTTTTTCTTTTCCAATCAGGAAGACGAAAATAGTCTTTATTCTCTGTGCAATGAAAAGGAGACAAAGATTATCAAGGATGCCTGCTCGGATATCAACGTTCTGGGAGATTTCGTTTATTATGTAACCGAGGAAGGAAAACAGGTGGTCAGTTATGATAAAGTGACCAGAAACCGTCAGGTCTGTTTTCAGGTTCAGCAGGGAATCGACGAGCTTTATGTGAACTCCGAAGGAGAGTTTTATTATCTCTCGGATGGAGTTGTTTATTCCCGCAGGATAGATCAGGCAGCGAAAGAAGAGGTAAAAACCGGGTCGGAGATTCTTCATTTCATTCCCGGTGATGACGGAATCATTTATGCTGAAGGGGAGAGCAGGGACTATACTCTCTATGCAGGGGATACAGAAATTGCAGATCATGTAACGAGTTTTTATGTAACAGAAGGATATCTGATCTTCCAGCAGGACGGAGAGGATTATCAGGTCAGAGTATTTGATTTGTTCCATGAATTCCAGCCTTCGGATATCAAAGAATATCAGTTGGGAGAAAGTGTGAATCGAGCTGCAGCAGCAGCCAGCCACGAAGAAGAAGGAGTGTGTGAAGTCTGTGAGGAAAATGCGGAAGAGTATTCTCTCACAGGTGTCATTCCCGGAGAACCGGTGAATTCAGAAGACAGTGACAGTATGATGCTGGACGCCAGCAAGACCTCTCAAACGGGTGCGGTATCCATATTGGGATCGGTATCGGAAGGTCAGCAGAATATGGTAAGACGAGCTCAGCAGCAGCATTTGATTGAATGGACTCCTCTGAAGAATATTACCGGATGGGGCGGCGGTTATGTATTCAAGAAGGGCGTTACTTATACAGGACTTCCCTATGGTCAGCCGGTCAACGCCTGCTATGTTCCCTGGGATGCTTCTCTGGTAGGATTTCTTCAGGCAGTTGATAATATTAACAGCAAAATGTATACCAGTTATTCCAGCTATAATCGTAAGGCCCCTTATTATTCCTGCGACTGCAGTTCTTTCGTATCCTGGTGCTGGGATCTTCCCAGCCGGTCCACCACAAGAGACATTCCCGGCTATTCAAAGAAGGTGGCCAGTCAAAGTGTTTATAGTGTGGAAATCGGAGATGCTTTTGATTATCCGGGAAGCCATGTTGTTATGGTCAGCGATGTGGGTTATCGAGGAGATCAGATCGTATATGTGGAAATCATAGAGCAGACACCGCCCAGTACAAGGCTGACCCGTTACGGAGAAGGCGGAAGCAAGTCTCTGGCCGATCTTCAATCCAAATACATTGGCGGGGGCTATACTTTGTACCGAAGTAAAACAAGGACTTCCGTGTCTTATGAACCCAGTCCGGCTGTTGTTTTGGATGGAGAAGACGGAACAATCAGTCTTTCTGTGGACTCCGCTACTTTGGAAATCGGTAAGACGAAGAAAATCAAATACGAAACAACTTTGGAAGGAACTCCCAGCTGGACCAGTTCGGATACCAGTGTTGCCACAGTCAATTCGGAAGGAAAAGTAACGGCAGTGGGAGGCGGAAAAGCAACCATTACCCTTAAGATCGGATATATCAAGGCAAAAGCAGCTATTTTTGTTAAAACAGAAGCTGTTGAGATTGAAAAACTGACGGCTACCAGGACCTGCGGCATCGATTTAACCTGGAAAGAAGTAAAGGGAGCAGATCAATATCAGGTTTTCCGACGTCAGGGAGATTCCGATTGGGAATCTCTGGGCTACACGACAAATCTTTCCTACAGCGATACGGGACTGGAATATTATACCAATTATTATTATACCGTCTGCGGAATCATCAATAACGGAACGAAGAAGATTCAGGGGCTGTATGATACCACAGGCAGTGTTATTAAGACAGTAACGGAGACACCGGTGCTTTCGTCTGTAAAAACGGTAACTTACAAATCCCAGCAGTTGAATTGGAAAGCTGTGGAGGGGGCAGCAGGATACCGGGTGTACTGTATCAATCCCGGAAGTAAGAATTGGGTTCGTCTGGGAGAAACAAAAAAAACTTCCTATGTTAATCGAAATCTTACGACAGGCGGTTTGTATACATATACCGTTCGTGCCTATTTCCTGAACAATCAAAAGGAAGTTGTGCTGAGTAATTACGATCCGAAAGGAGTACAGAAAGTGTGCTGTCCCCCGACTCCGGAATTGAAAAAGGCGGTAGTTCAGGATTATAACCGGGTAAAAGTCAGCTGGAAATCGGTAAAGGGTGCCGAGTATTATCGAGTATATCGGAAAACTGCTGACAGCCAGTGGGTGCGTCTGGCAACGGTGAAAGGTTCCCTTTCTTCCTATATTGATAAAACAGCAGATCCGGGAGAAACGTATACTTATACGGTTCGTGCTCTGAGAATGGCTGGCGGAAACCCTTATCTCAGCGGTTATGATTCCAAAGGCGTAACTTGTACGGTTACTCTGGACGCACCGCAGCTGGTATCGGCCGTGTCAAAAAAGGCAGGACAAGTTAAGCTGACCTGGGAAGCCGTTTCCGGTGCAGATGGTTATCGGGTGTATTATAAGGAGCCGGGTGGTCAGTGGGTGAGTCTGGATACGTTAGAAGGAAATATCCTGACTTACACGCATAAGAATCTGAAATCCGGGAAAACGTACATCTATACGGTACGTGCTTACTGGAACACCGGCGGAAAGCTTTATCTGGGATCCTATGACAAAGCAGGGATGGAAGTTTCCGTGAAATAAATAGAGATAAAAGATAGCAGAAAGTAAAAATAGTGGTACAATAAGGGGAAAGATATGGGGAAGATTTTAAAAATAAAGGATTCCTGTGCCTTTCCCCTTTTGTACGGAGAAGAAAGAGATTCGAAAAGACGTAATACAAAATAAGAAGAATGGGAGAAGAAAATCATGAAAAAGTATGATTACGTAATCGTTGGCGGCGGACTTTTCGCCGGTGTATTTGCATGGCATGCGATCCGGGCAGGAAAGAAATGTCTGGTAGTAGAAAAACGGGAGCATCTGGGAGGAAATATTTACTGTGAAGATGTGGAAGGCATTCATGTTCATCGATATGGAGCTCATATTTTTCATACCAGTGATAAGAGAGTCTGGGATTTTGTAAATTCTCTGGTGGAATTCAATCGTTATACGAATTCTCCGGTGGCGAATTACCATGGCGAAATCTACAATATGCCTTTTAATATGAATACTTTCCACCAGATGTGGGGAATTCGCACACCCCAGGAAGCAAAGGAAATTCTGGAAAAACAGAGGGGAGAGCTTACCGGGGAACCTCAGAATCTGGAGGAACAGGCCATTCGTCTGGTGGGCAGAGATATCTATGAAAAGCTGGTGAAAGGATATACGGAAAAACAGTGGGGACGTGACTGCAAAGACCTCCCGGCCTTTATCATTAAAAGGCTGCCGGTGCGATTTGTATATGATAATAATTATTTCAACGATCGCTATCAGGGAATTCCGATAGGAGGATATAATGTTCTGACAGAAGCTCTGTTTGAAGGCTGTGATGTGGAGCTTGGTGCAGACTTCCATGATAATCGGGAAAAATATCGGGCATTGGGAGAAAAAATTCTTTATACGGGGACGATTGACTCTTGGTATGATTTCTGCTATGGTATGTTGGAATATCGAAGTCTTCGTTTTGTAACGGAAGTGCTGGAGGAAGAGAATGCTCAGGGTGTAGCGGTTGTCAATTACACCGACAGAGAAACTCCTTATACCCGGGTAATCGAACACAAGCACTTTGAATATGGTACACAGCCCCATACGGTAATTACCCGGGAATATCCGGATACCTGGACGCCGGGAAAAGAACCTTACTATCCCATCAATGATGAGAAAAACCAGGCTCTGTACCAGAAGTATCATGAACTGGCAGAGAAAGAAGAAAATGTTCTTTTCGGAGGAAGATTGGCTGAGTATCGTTATTATGATATGGATAAGGTCATTGCTTCCGCTCTGGCATTGGCTGACAGAGAATTGCAAGGAATGTAAAAGATAGGTGGAGTGGTTATGGACGTAAGAGAAACATATAAGCGCC
Source organism: Clostridiales bacterium (assembly GCA_029007785.1). GTDB lineage: Bacteria > Bacillota > Clostridia > Lachnospirales > Lachnospiraceae > UBA3305. The sequence goes on from JAQXIM010000116.1 coordinate 15,201, forward strand.
TGTTCCGATTTGCGCTCTCTCTTTTGAACGTGTTTATTTTTACAGGAATTTTTGCTGTATTCTGGTTCAATTATTATCATGAGAGGAGAGTTATCGGTGCTCTGTATGTAAAGTGGGGGCACTGGGCTATTTTGACGCTGTATGCGGTGCTGATATACTTTTTTGCGAAGGTATATGGAGCTTTAAAGGTTGGATTTCTTCGATTGTGGGATGTACTGTACTCTCAAATGCTAACGATATTATTCGTTAATTCCATAACCTATGTACAGCTGGCTCTGATAGGTCACTGGCGTTTTGGTCAGCATCTGGCGCCCCTCTTATGGATGACAGGATATGATATTATTGGTGCCTGTCTCTGGGTATTTTTTGCCCGGTGGCTTTATGCCACCGTTTACCCTCCGAAGGAACTGCTGCTGATCTATGGAGAACGCAGTCCTAAGGGGATTCTGGATAAGTTTTCCACAAGAAAAGATAAATATGAGATTCGGGAAACCGTTCATATCGAAGAGCATAATGATCAGTACATTAAAGAGAGAATCAGTCATTTTCAGGCGGTTGTCATCGGTGATATTCCGGCGGAACAGAGAAATGACTATTTGAAGTATTGTTACGAGAGAAATATTCGCTGCTATTCCGTACCGAAGATTTCGGATATTATGATGATGAGCTCGGAGACGATTAATTTATTTGATACGGCTCTTCAGCTCTTCCGCAATCAGGGTTTGTCGGCAGAACAGCGGCTTCTCAAACGGATCATGGATGTGGTGGTATCTGGACTGATGCTTATTATCGCATCTCCCTTCATGATTATCATTGCTGCCATGATTAAGCTCTATGATCACGGACCGGTTTTGTATCGACAGGAACGGCTTACCAAAGATGGAGAGATTTTTTATATTTATAAATTCCGCAGTATGGTGGTGGATTCTGAGACAATGGGAGCCAGACTGTGTGCTAAGGGTGACAACCGGGTGACTCCGGTGGGACGAGTAATCCGCAACCTTCATCTGGATGAACTTCCTCAGCTGCTGAATATTCTTCGGGGAGAAATGTCCTTGGTAGGACCCAGACCGGAACGGCCGGAGATTGCTGCCCAGTATCAGAAAGTGATTCCCGAATTTGATTATCGTCTGAAGGTTAAGGCAGGCCTGACCGGTTATGCTCAGGTATACGGTAAGTATAATACGACACCCTATGACAAATTGAAGCTGGATCTCTTCTATATAGAAAACTATTCGATTTGGATGGATATCAAGCTGTGTCTTCTGACCTTCAAGATTCTATTCCAGAAAGAGAATACGGAAGGCGTGGATCCCAGCCAGAAAACGGCAGCAGATAAAATTACTTCAGAAAAAAGCACGTTTTAATGGAGGTATTGTATGGATCAATATCTGATTTCTGTGGTAATACCGGGATATAAATGTGAAAATACCATCGTCCAGGCTGTCCGTTCTGCCTTGGAGCAGAATGAACCCGTGGAAGTTATTGTGGTGGATGACCATTCCCCCATGCCGCTGGAACCGATCCTGGAACCTTTCCGGGAAGACGGTCGGGTGAGGTATTTCCGCAATAAAGAGAACATGGGCGTGGCTGTTTCGAGAAATCGAGGCGTGCAGGAGGCCCGGGGTAACTATATTGCCTTTCTGGATGCCGACGACTGGTGGGAACCGGGCAAGCTTTCTGCCCAGAGGCTTCTCATGGAAAAGGAAGGGGTAGTGCTTTCCTGTACGGCCAGAGAACTGATGAATCATGATGGTCAATCCCGGAATAAGGTAATTCCCGTTCCGGAAATCATTACGTATCGAACCCTTCTGTCCCATAATTGTATCAACTGTTCTTCGGTTCTTATGAAAACAGAGGTGGCAAGAGAGTTCCCCATGGAATATGATGAGGCTCATGAAGATTATATCATGTGGCTCCGTATATTAAAAAAATATGGGAAAGTAGCTGGGATCAATCATCCCTATCTGAAATATCGTATGGCTGCCGGAAGCAAATCAGGAAATAAATGGAAATCCGCTGTTATGACCTATCGGGTGTATCGTTACATGGGATACAGTCATCTCAAGTCCATGGTTTTGTTCTTTTCTTATGCCGTCCACGGAATTATCAAATACTGGTAGAACTGCCTTGAAAGATAAAGAGGGCGGGGAAATCGGTAAGAGAGAGGTTTCGCTGAAGCAGGGAAAACCCGAATGGAAAAGTGTTTATAATTAAGAAAAAAGCAGCTCCCAAAGGAAATAAATAAGATCTTAAAGAAATATGAATTCTTCTTGTAAGGTTGACTTTATTCCGATGGGAGTTGTATACTGTCTTAGAAATAAAAAACTGGCAAAATAGGATTTTTTGGAAAGGAAAGAAAAATGAAGAGCTGGAAATGTTATGGTGCCAGAATTGCAATGATGGCACTGTTGATGGTTGTCTGCCTGTTCGGCGGTCAGAAAACGGTGAAAGCAGCTGCCCTGTCCCTTTTGGGTGAATCATCCATGAAGGCAGGCAATACGGTGAAATACGTTCTTTTGAATGCACCGGAAGAGGCAGAAGTAGTATGGACGACTTCCAATGAAGAGATCCTTCAGGTAGAAGATACAAAGGAAAATGTGAATACGGTAGTTGCTGTAGGCGCGGGAACAGCGACAATTACAGCTGCTGTTGAGGGAACCGAGGATGTGGCAGAACTCACAGTATCTGTAGGGCTGAATCAGCCGGAACTGGGAAAACTGACAGTAAACGGAGCCGATTCCATTACCGTGAACTGGACTCCTGTCAGCGGAGCCGATGGTTACCGCATTTACCGTAAGACGGGAACCGGTGTCTATAAGTATATCACAGATGTTGCCGGTGAAAAGAAATCAAGCTGGAAAGACAGCGGACTGACTTTGAATCAGACTTATACATACACAGTGAAAGCTTATGCATTTAGCAGAAACGATGGAACCACAGTAATCTGGAGTACCAGAAATGAAGATGGTGTCAGTGCAAAGACAAAGCTGGCCGCTCCGGTATTGAAAGAAGCAACGGTCAACAGCAGTTCTTCCGTTAAAGTGAAATGGAAAGCAGTAACCGGTGCTGAGAGTTATAATGTATACCGTAAATACGGAAATAATGACTGGAAGAAGGTGGCCAACACCAAAAAAACCAGTTATGTAGACGATGCTGTTGTTCTGGGAACCACTTATACTTACACGATCCGTGCCGTATCCGGTTCTCTGAAGAGCGGATATGATAAGGAAGGAGTCAGCGTTCAGGCCGTACCCATGACACCGGAGCTTGTGGAAACCTTTACCAAAGGCGCCAATTCTCTGGAGATTTCCTGGAAGAGTGTGGATGGTGTCATTGGTTATCGTATTTTCCGCAGACAGGGCGACGAAAAGTGGAAAAGACTGGATACAGTAAAGGGTACCTCTTATGTGGATACCACGGTTAAGTATGGTGAAGAGTATGATTATACCGTACGTGCTTACACAAAAGTAGATGGTAAGAACGTTTGGAGCTGGTATGATGAAGATGGCATCACCGGAAAAACTGTGGCAAAGAGTGAAATCAAGCTGCCTTCACCTGTTATGTCCAGTGCAAAGTCCAGCAGTTATGACAGTATTACCGTAACCTGGAAAGCAGCGAAAAGAGCCGATGGTTATGTGGTATATCGCAGAACCAATACCGGTAACTGGAAAAAACTGAAAGTATTGACCGGCAATGTTCTTTCCTATAAGGACACCACCTGCAAATTTGCAAAAAAATATTTCTATACCGTACGTTCTTATGTGACTTACGATGATTCCAATGTACTCAGTGTAAATTACGATAATACAGGTGTGGGAACGAAGACCACTCTGGACGCTCCGGAACTGAAATCGGCCGAATCCTCTTCTACCAGCAATAAGATCGTTGTAAAATGGGGAACGGTTGCCGGCGCCGAGGGATATCGCCTGTATCGTAAAACAGCGAAAACGGATTGGAAGCGTGTCGCTACCATTACGGGAACCAGCTATACGGACAATGTAAGCACCAATGATACTTATTACTATACGGTACGTGCTTATCGTAAAGTGGATGGAGAAATCAAACTGGGAGAATATAATGCCAAGGGAATCAAAGCAGCTCCCCAGTATACTTACAAATACAAGAATGGTTTGAAGCTTTACTATGACAGTAAGGGAAATCTGATTAAAGATGTGGAAAACATCATTGGAAAACAGGATTCCTACTATATTATGGTAAATAAGTCCCAGAACATTGTTACGGTTTATGCGAAGGATGAAAACGGAAAATATGTGGTTCCGGTAAAGGCATTCATCTGCTCCACCGGTGCAGATACTCCCGTGGGAACCTTCAAGACTCCCGCCAAGTATCGTTGGCATGAACTGATGGGACCTTGCTGGGGACAGTGGTGTACCAGAATCAACGGAGGTGTTCTCTTCCATTCGGTATATTACAATTCCTACAATGATAACATGAGTCTGTCTGTTACTGCTTACAATAAGCTGGGAACCCAGTGCTCTCACGGCTGTGTTCGTCTGACTGCCGGTGATGCCAAGTGGATCTATGACAACTGTGATCTTCAGACCACCGTTAAGATTTACAACAGCAGTGAGCCGGAGCCTTTCGGCAAGCCTACAGCAGCAAAGCTTTCCAGCAGTCATACCTGGGATCCCACAGATCCTTATGCTTATGAGTCCAAGTGCAAGAAGCTGGGCTGCCACTAAGACGGAAAACAAAAATGAAAAACAGGGACAGATTCGAAACGGATCAGAAGGGGGAGTTTCCTGACGAGACATACCAATGGATGAATTGGTGCGGAAAAGCCCTGACCCTGAAAAGATAAAACTACGAAGGAGATGAGCAGAGAATGATATCATTTTTTGTATCATCTCCTTTTTTACAGATACAGGTAAGCAGTTACAGGTGATTCATTACAGGTAAGCACTTACAGGATATGGTATCAGAATGAAAGAGGGAAAAGGGAAAGAAGGAAGGGAGGTGACAGGTGATGGTATATTTGGGGATAATTCTTGTTGTTATTCTGGAAAAACCGGGATGGAGAACCAGGGAAGAGAGGTCAGGTTATATGGATCCTTCCCAGACCATGGCAGTGAACGGCATCGCAGTTCTTTTTGTGTTTTACCGTCATCTGTCTCAATATCGGGCTCTGGACGGACCGATATTTTCTGCTATGGAATGGCTGGACGGTTATCTGGGACAGCTGATTGTCGTTCCTTTTCTCTTCTTTTCCGGCTATGGAATCATGGAATCGGTGAAACGGCGGGGGACAGACTATGTGAAGAGGATCCCTCTGGGACGTGTGGTGCCAACCTGGATCCGTTTCGTCTTAACAGTCATTCCATATCTTCTGCTGTCCTGGATACTGGGAGCGGAAGTGTCTCGGCAGGATATCTTCCTTGCTTTCCTGGGATGGGAATCTTTGGGAAACAGCAACTGGTATATCTTTGTTATCAATCTGCTTTATCTGACAACCTGGCTGGCTTTGTTCTGTTCCGGCAGACAGTATGGAAAAGGAATTGTTCTGCAGGTTGTTTTTTCTCTGTCCGTTCTTTCTATTCTCCGACATGTTCGGGAACCATATTGGTATAACACGATGATGGCTTACAGTGCCGGTATGTTTTTTTCCCTGATCCGTGTCCGGTGGGATTCCTGGCTGGATTCTTCCGGAGTAAGGGAAGGGGGAGCATGGATTTTTGCGATTCTGGGCCTGGGCGGATGTTTTCTTTTCCGAACAAGCCTGGCCGCCTATGAATGTGCGGCGATTCTTGTTTGTGTCCTGATGGTTCTGGTTATGCGTCATATTATGTGGAAAGGACAGATTTCGATGTGGTTGGGAAAGAATCTTTTTGGTCTGTATATGATGCAGCGTCTTCCCATGATTCTCTGGAAGGATGCCGGGATTGGTAATGGAGAATATGCTCTCCTTTGTGCAGCAGTCACGCTGATTCTGGGCTGGCTGGCTCAGCGGTTTACAAAAAAAGTAAGTGATGAAATCAGTGGATTTCTGGTTAAACCTGAGATTTCGGCAGAAAGCATTTGAAAATTGGATTGTGACAGGGAAAGTTCTATGGTATGATTACAAAGTCAATTCCATACATGGAGGCAAATCCTTTTGTATCATAGGGTCAAATCCGTTGGACCCCAACATTATATATGAGTTACTCGATAAATGGGCCTGAAGCAGAGGCGGCAGGCTGATATTAAGACAGGAGGCAGTAAATAATATGGTTTACGGCATTATTTTAGCAGGCGGCATTGGCAGACGTATGGGAAATGATAAACCCAAGCAGTTTCTGATGGTTGGCGAAAAGCCGATTATCATTCATACGATTGAGAAATTCTGTGTATTTCCGGATTTCCAGAAAGTAATTGTTCTCTGCCCGGAACAGTGGGTGGCATATACGAAGAGTCTGGTGAAAAAATATATTGGAAACAATGATAAACTCGTGGTAATCGAAGGCGGAGCCACCAGAAATGAGACGATTATGAATTCCATTCGTTATATTGAAGAGACAGACGGTATGGATGAGGATACTATTATTGTTACTCATGACTCGGTTCGTCCTTTTGTTACTCACCGGATTCTCCGCGACAATGTGGAAGCAGCTTTGAAGTACGGTGCCTGCGACACGGTCATTCCGGCAACCGACACCATCATTACCAGTGAAGATGGAAAGACTGTCAGCGAGATACCCAATCGTTCTCATATGTACCAGGGACAGACTCCCCAGACTTTCCAGGCAGCCAAGCTGAAAGCTTACTATGAAAGTCTGACAGATGCAGAAAAGGATATTCTGACGGATGCCGCCAAGATTTTCGTTATGAAGGGAGAGCCGGTTTATCTGGTAAACGGTGAAGTTTTTAATATCAAGATTACCTATCCTTATGATCTGCGGGTGGCAGAGGCTTTGATTGCAGAGAAGAACTGATAAACGAAACAAGGAGAATATTAGGCAATGTTAAATGCAGTATATCGTTTGGTAGCACCGCGAAGAATTGAAGTTGAGTTTTCAGATATGCATCTGGGAAAAGACAGCGTGATTGTCCGTCCTACCTTTTTGTCCATCTGCCATGCAGATCAGAGATATTATCAGGGAATGCGTCCATCGGAAGTTCTGGCGAAGAAGCTGCCCATGGCCCTGATTCATGAGGGGATCGGCGATGTGATTTACGATGGGACGGGAACATGGAAGCCCGGAACCCAGGTTGTAATGATTCCCAATACGCCGGTGGAAAAAGACGATGTCATCGCAGAGAATTACCTGAGAAGCAGCAAGTTCCGTGCCAGCGGAATGGATGGCTTCATGCAGGATTATGTGGAGCTCAGCCCGGATCGGGTGGTTGAGCTTCCGAAAGGAATTGATCAGTCTGTTGGTGCTTTCACCGAGCTGGTCAGCGTCAGCGTTCATGCCCTGCGCCGTTTTGCTGATCTGGCTCACAGACGCCGCCAGTGTGTAGGTATCTGGGGTGACGGTAATCTGGCTTATATTACCGGTGTGCTTTTCAAATATCGTTTCCCGGAGACGAAGCTGGTGATTTTTGGTGTTCATGAGAGCAAGCTGGCAGATTTTTCCTTTGCTGACGAGACCTGGCTTGTCCAGGATATTCCGGAGAATCTTCGGATTGATCATGCCTTTGAGTGTGTAGGAGGAGATGGTTCTCAAATGGCTATTTCCCAGATTATTGATCATATCCATCCGGAGGGAACGGTTTCCCTTTTGGGGGTTTCTGAATACCCGGTACCCATCAATACCCGAATGATTTTGGAAAAAGGACTGCGATTCTTCGGAAGCAGCCGAAGCGGCAGAGAGGATTTCGAAGAAACGGTACGCCTCTATCAGGAAAATCCGGAACTGGTGGATCATCTGAAGAGTCTGGTGGGAGAAAAATTCGATATCTATTCTATCGAAGATATGAAGGCTGCCTTCGACTGGGATGTTCAGAAAGCCGGCGGAAAAACAATTATGCGTTGGAAGAAATAAGATGGAAATACTGAAGCGTTTCTTGATGGGCGTGATATATCCGCTGTTCTATCGGCTGGCATCTTTGCGCCCTCTTCGAAGAAAGGCCCTTTTCGCAGAGGTCCGATCCCAGGAGCTGACAGACAGTTTTTCTCTTCTGGCAGAAGAGATTCAGAGACTTCAGCTGGCAGAGACGGAAATGGTTTTTTTGAATAATCTTACCATGGGCAAAAAGGACTTGATCCTTGGTGTCTTTCGGATGCTCTGGAAGGCAGCCGATGCTCAGGTAATTTTCGTAAACGACTCGGCCAGCTTTTTTGGAGCTTTCCGTTTGAGAAGGGGTAGTTCCATGGTTCAGGTCTGGCATGCCTGCGGAGCTTTTAAAAAATGGGGCTATAGTGTGGCGGAACAGGAATACGGCGGCAGCCGGAAGCACCTGGATCGTTATTCTTATCATAAAAACTATACTTTGGTGCCGGTGAGTGGAGAAGAGGTTTGTTTTGCATATGCGGAAGCCTTTGGCTTTCCCAAGGATTCCCCTCGAATCCAGCCTTTGGGAACCAGTCGGACCGACATCTTTTTCCGGGAGGATTTTTGTCGGGAGGCAAGAAGAAGATGGAAAGAAGTGTGGCCGGAGGCAGAAGGACGGAAGCTGATTCTGTATGCACCAACCTTCCGGGGTCAGGCTTCTGAGGCAAGGGCTCCTCAGGAATTTCATCCGGAATACTGGAAAGAAAAGCTGGGAAGCGACTATGTTATGGCAGTTCGACACCATCCCTTTGTAAAAAATCCTCCAAAAATCCCGGAGGAATGCAGAGATTTTGTTCGGGATTTCTCTGAAGCCATGACGATGGAAGAGCTCTTGGTTTTGGCGGATATCTGTATTACCGATTACTCTTCTGTGATTTTTGAGTATTCCCTTCAGGAGAAACCCATGATTTTCTGGGCTTTTGATCGGGACGAATATGAGGATTGGCGTGGTTTTTATTTTCCTTATGAGACCTTTGTTCCCGGTCCTATTGTTCAGACAGAGGAAGAAGCCATTGGGGAAGTCGGGAAGGCAGCCGATCAGGATATGGAAGTCGTAAGATCTTTTCGAAAAAAATATATGGGAGCCTGTGATGGCCATGCAACGGAGCGGATTCTTCGGGGCTGCGGGCTTTTAGAAGATAGGATTGATCATAGATGAAGATAAAATTTTATATCAGGCAGGTAATTAAGATGATAACCCGGCAAATCGTTTTACCGGTTGTTTATGGTTTTGCCTGTCTTCGCCATCCTGAGGTGGATTCCCATCTTGTAATTCTGGCAGATGCCCATCACGAAAGCCTGCCGGACAGTATGGCGGCGGTGAAGGAGGAACTTCTGCACCGTGGTTATACGGTGAAAGAGCGATTCTGCGATTTTCAGAAATCATCCCCCTATGCGGCAACCCGGGAAATGATTCAGTTTATGGACGATTATTCCCAGGCTGGCTGCGTGCTTCTCTGCGATTATTATCTGCCGGTTACGGCCTGCAGAAAACGAAAGGAAACCAAAGTGATTCAGCTCTGGCATGCCTGCGGTGCTTATAAAAAATTCGGATACGATGCCAAAGATGATATTCCAGGCTGCTTTTCTTCTCATATGTTTGGCAATCTGGATCTGGTAACCGTCAGCGGCAAGGTTTGTATTCCCCACTATGCCAGTGCCTTCCATATTCCGGAGGAAATGGTGGCAGCCCTGGGTGTCAGCCGGACCGACAAATATTTTTCCGAGAGCTATCGGGAAAGCTGTCGTCAGAAATTTCGGGAGATTTATCCGGAATCGAAAGGAAAACGTGTCGTGGTCTGGGCTCCCACGTTTCGTGGAAATGCAGCCGATGCGGATCTGGTAGGGTTGGAGGAAATACTGAAACTGAAAGAACAGAGGAAGGATAAGGACTTCTTCCTGATTAAGCTTCATCCTCATATGAAGGGAACGGCTTCTGTCCCTGCCTGTATTCTTTCCACAGAAGAGCTTCTTCCCGCAGCTGATGTTTTGATCTCTGACTTTTCTTCCATTATTTTTGAATTTAGTCTTTTTCAGAAGCCAATTCTTCTCTTTGCTCCGGATGCTGACAGCTACATGGACCGAAGAGGGACCTACGAGATCGGGAAACTTCCCGGACCGATGGCCGCATCTGCAGAAGAATTGGCATCCCTTTTCCAGGCCATTGATGATGGAGCGGAGGATCCTCAGCATGTTTTCCCCTATTGCCGGATTCAGATGGAGGCCTGTGACGGTCATGCGACCGAACGGATTGCCAGGTATCTGGAAATGTCACGATAAAAATGGGTTTCCCTTGACGGAAATCCGTTTTTCAATGTTTTCATTGCTTTTTTATGTTCACGATAGTATAATTTTAGGAACGTAATGGCTCCGGCGCAGGATTCATAAAAATGGCGCCGTTACATATTTTAATCTCTCCTGGTATGAAAGCTTCTGCCGGGTTATCAGGGGAAAAGTGAGGATGTACATGTTATCTCGATTTATTGCCGACTGCAAAAAATATATGTATTATGCGTACTACTCTGCAAAAGCAGAGCTGAAGGCAGAGGTAGCCAATTCTCGTCTGAACTGGGTTTGGTGGGTATTGGAACCGTTCTGCTTCATGTTGATTTATACGCTGGTATTCGGCGTGATTTTCAACCACAAGGAAAAATATTTTCCTGCCTTTGTTTTTCTAGGTCTCACTGCCTGGGATTTCTTTAATAAAAACATGCACAACAGTGTGAAGATGATCAAGAACAATAAATCCATCGTATCAAAAATTTATCTGCCAAAGTTTATTCTGATTCTTTCCAAGATGATGGTAAATGGATTTAAAATGACGATATCCTGCGGCCTTGTGGTATTGATGATGATCTTTTATCGGGTGGAGATATCCTGGCGGATTCTGTGCGTGATTCCTATTCTGCTGACACTTTTTGCAGTGACTTTTGGTTTCATGACATTTTTGCTGCATTTCGGTGTCTTTATTGAAGACTTGTCCAATGTGGTTAACATCGCTCTTCGTCTTATTTTCTATTTGACCGGTGTTTTTTATAATGTGGAGACCAGACTGGTTGGAAAAATTCCGGAATTTGGTATTGAGGCCATTCGGTATGGTAATCCCATGGCTTTGATTCTATCCTCTTTGCGCCGCTGTCTGCTTTATAATGAGACACCGGAGATGGTTCCGCTGATGATATGGCTGGTTCTTGGCATTATTATTTCGGTTCTCGGCATCCGAATGATTTATAAGAATGAAAATAGTTATGTGAAGGTGATCTAATGAGTAAGGTTCCCAGTGCAATTAGTGTAAAAGATCTGTACATCAGTTATAAAACCATTCAGTCCTATTCGATAAAAAAGAGTCTGTTAAGCGGAAAGAAATCGGATTCGGATGTATTTGAGGCAGTAAAAGGTGTCTCGTTTGAAGTGCCCAAGGGACAGATTCTGGGAATTACCGGAAAAAACGGAAGCGGAAAATCCACCCTTCTTCGTGCTTTGGCGGGAATATTTTCTGCAGATTCCGGCAGCATTGATCTTCACGGCAATTCGGTTTCCCTTCTTTCCATTGGGGTAGGTTTTCAGCCCAAGCTGTCCGGTCGGGAGAATATCATGCTCTCCGGTCTTCTGCTTGGATTTTCGGAGGCTGAAATCCGGAAAAAGATGGATAAGATCATCAATTTCTCCGAGCTGGGTGATTTCATTGATCGTCCCGTTCGAACTTACTCCAGTGGTATGTATTCCAAGCTGGCTTTCTCCATCACCGCTATCCTTGAGACGGACATCATGCTGATTGATGAGGTATTGAGTGTAGGCGATGAAAAGTTTAAGAAGAAGAGCTATAAAAAGATGAAAAAGCTGATTTCTCAGGAAGATCGTACCGTGGTCATCGTTTCCCATAGTCTGAGCATGCTGAATGATCTTTGTGACAATCTTATGTGGCTCCACGATGGTGAGATTCGCATGATGGGAGAAACATCGGAGGTACTTCCGGCATACCGTGAGTTTATGAATTAGGGGTAACGATATGAATTGGATGAAAGAAATGTTCCGAAGAGTTGCCCAGATTTTTGTCGGGATCTTCATTTTTGACTGTCCCGGATTTCAAGGGATTCGAAAATGGGTTTATGGAAGGATTGCTTCTTCCATGGGAAAGAAGAATGTTTTTTCTTCAAAAATCATGTTTTACGTTCCCCATGGATTGGACAAGAAAAAATTAACGGTGGGAAATCATGTGAGAATTTCCGAAGATGTTCGAATTGATCTTTCCGCAGATGTTGCTCTGGAAGATAATGTATGGATTTCTCAGCATGTGGATATTCTGAATCACATTCACTCGATTAATGGAAGAGAATGGAAGGATTCCAAAGCCATTGAACTGACAGATGGACTTTGCATCGGGGAGGACGCCTGGATTGGCGCCAATGTGATTATTCTGCCGAAGGTAACAAGAATCGGGAAAGGCGCCATTGTGGGAGCCGGGTCTGTGGTGACCAGAGATATTGAGGATTATGCTGTGGTGGCGGGCAATCCGGCCAGACAGATTTCCCAGCGCTGACCGAAAGAAGTCGGCAGCCTCAAAAAAACAGGGAAGAACGAAAGGGAAAAGAGAAATGAACTGGAAACGATTAATCAATCGTGAAACCATCAGCTATGGATTTTTTGGTGTCCTCACGACTCTTGAGAATCTTGTTCTGTTTCGTCTGCTGCTGAAGGGAAACGTGCCATATCAGGCGGCCAATTTTATCACATTGATTGTGGTAAAACTGACGGCATATCTGTGCAATAAGAATTTTGTGTTTCATTCCCGGACAGGAAGCTGGCTGGAGCTTCTGAAAGAATTCGGACGATTTGTAGTTACCAGAGGTTTTACCATGATTCTGGATTACATTTGCCTGATTCTGGCAGTAGAACTTTTGCATATGGACCCTTTTATCAGTAAGTGCCTGATCATCGTATTGGTGGTTGTGGTCAATTACTTTTTGGGAAAAAACCATGTGTTTCTCAATAAAACAGAGTAAAGAAAAAGAGACAGTTGTCCCGGGGAAGAGGCATCCGTCTCTTTTTCGTTTCCCGCCGGAGGCACTGAAGTTCTTGGTATTGAGGGAGAATAACAGAGGAACCAGGGGAAAAGGGTGTTGCAAAATGGGAAAGAATGAATTATAGTAAGATACTGATGTAGTGGTGGAAGGTGCGAGAAAGATGAAATTGATGATACAGATTCCGTGTTATAATGAAGCGGAGACCTTGGAAATTGCTTTGAATGATCTGCCCCGTCAGATCGATGGAGTGGATGAGATTGAATATTTGATTATCAATGACGGAAGCCAGGACAATACGGTGGAAGTGGCCAAAGCCTGGGGCGTCCATTACGTGGTCAATTTCCGAAAGAACAAGGGTCTGGCAAAGGGCTTTATGGCCGGATTGGATGCCTGTCTGCGGAATGGGGCGGATATTATTGTGAATACGGATGCAGACAATCAGTACTGCGGGGCAGATATTGAGAAGCTGGTTCGTCCGATTCTGGATGGCAAGGCAGACATTGTAATCGGTGAGAGACCGATTGACCAGACAGCTCATTTCTCACCGCTGAAGAAAAAACTGCAGCATTTTGGCAGCTGGGTTGTGCGGAAGGCTTCGAATACGGATATTCCGGATGCCCCCAGTGGTTTTCGGGCCTATAGCAGGGAAGCGGCCATGCGTCTGAATGTCACCAATGAATATACTTATACCATGGAAACACTGATCCAGGCAGGGCGGAATAAGATGGCAATGGTATCTGTACCTATTCGTACCAATGAAGAACTGAGGCCCTCCAGGCTTTTTTCCAGCATGTTTGGTTATATTAAGAAAGCCATGCTGACCATCGTGCGTTCTTTCATGATGTACAAGCCTCTGAGATTTTTTTCCTGTATTGGAAGTCTGTTTTTTCTCCTCGGAGTGCTCCTCGGTATTCGTTATCTGGTACTCCTCTTTTCCGGTGAAGGGGGCGGCCACATCCAGTCACTGATTCTGGCCAGCACGTTGATGCTGATCGGTGTTCAGACGGCAGTAATCGGACTGCTCAGTGATATTATTTCCGATAACCGGAAAATTCTGGAAGATGTTCAGTACCATGTCAGAAAGATGGATTATGAGACAAGGGACAAATGAACATAAAATGCATGATTGCATGCAATTTTATGTCTAAGGGTCCTGCCAAACATGAGAAAGAATAGACATTAAGGGGACGTGAGCCCCTTTTGTTTATGATTCCGGTCTTTTCAGGAGGAGCTTATGGCGAGAAAAGATGCTAAAATATGTCTTGCTCTTTATGTTCTGATGTCGATCGCTCTTATCCTGCCGGTGTTGTTTGTAGACATGCCGGTTGTTGTGGATGAGATGGGAACGACAGCAAATGCTGCGTATCTTGCCGGATACGATTGGCATAATGGATTGATCTGCAGCGGCGGCTTCTATTATAAGTATGGACAAGTTCTGATCTGGACCTTGCCTTTTCTCTTGATCAGGGACTCGGTAATCCTGTACCGTGTTTTGCTGATCATCAGTTCCCTGCTGATGTCATCCGGCATTGTTTGCTGCTATGTGATTTGCCGGAAATTTTTTCACATTCCTTCGGAGAGACAGGCTGCAGCTTTGTCTGCAGCGTCGACCCTCGTTCCTTCTGTACTCATGGGAGCTCTGTATACGAGAGCAGATTCCATGCTGTGTACCCTTACCTGGATGCTTCTGCTGCTAATGCTTGTGACTGCCGGGACGGAAAGCCCGAAACTCCGGTTTTGGGGAAGTGTTCTGGTGGGAATCCTTTCCGTCTATTCCTTTATGTGCCATACTCGGGGGATTGTCACTGTGCTGGCCGTATTTTTTACGCTGTTTTTGGGAAGTCTTTTCTGTCGTCGTTCTCTGGTTTCCTGGCCTGCCTATCTGGTAAGTACAGGGATTAGTCTGGCAGCCGATCGGATGATCGCTGAATGGTTCCGCCTTGGAATCTGGGGAGAGAATGGTGCTGTGTTTTCGGCTGCGGAAACCTTTGACTGGGCTTCTCTGATGGAGATATTCACACCGGAGGGAATGAGAATCGTTCTCGATACGGTTTTAGGCTGGCTGTATATCCTGTTTTGTTCCACTTATGGATTGGCAGCCGTGGCCCTTGTGGGATGTATTCTACTTTTCTGGAAACAATTAAGAAAGAAGTGGAAGGAAAATACAGAATGGAATCTGACATCCCTTTTTGGCTTCTTTCTTTTTGGCGGAAATCTTGCCATGGGTGTTCTCTTTTTCTTCCCATATATCAGAGAAACTGTGACGGGAACGGCTTTTAAGCGGGCGGATCGTTTGATATACGACCGTTATCTTCTTCCGGCTATGGGAATTCTGGTTCTGATGGGCCTTCTTTTCCTTATTTACCAGAAAAAACTTTACAATGGAGCAGCAAAAGCGGTGACTGCTGCGTTGTCTGCTCTTGTTATCGGTGGATTTGCTTTGCTGGCGGCACCGGCTCTGGTCGGTCATCAGGTAGTTCTGCGGTATTTTTCTGTTCCCGCTTCTTTCCTGACCTTTTACAAAGGAGAGGGTTCCATTGTTTTTCGGGAATATCCCACCAGACTGGTTCTTGTGGGCTGTCTCTGCTTTGTTCTGTTCCTGGTTATTCTGGCATTGAGTCTGGCCCGGAAAGAAAAAATAATGATGGCAGTGATTCTGACGACAGGGATGGCATTGTATGGGGTAGGTGCAAAACGTCTGAGAATTGATGAAGGAGCCAAGCGATCCAATCGAAGTGAAACCGTAAGAGAATTCATGGAGGAAGTCTGTGATTTGCCGGAACAATATCGGCGGGTTTATGTTAAGACGGAAACCCTGAAAGTTAAATATTGGCAGTTCCCTTTGAAAGAATATCGAATGATTAATAGAAATAAGGTTAAGCTGAAAAAGAAAAATAATTTATTTGTTTTATATGATGAACTGCCGCAGCCGGATTCTCTGGCAGCCGGAAAATATTATACCATTGATTCCCTTCCCGAGGATCAGGACAACAATACGGATGTATTGGTGAAGGGAAAGAAACTGGCGAAAGAATTGAAAAAACGAGGATATAAACTGACTCTATATGCCAATGTGAAAAAGCAGGAGGTTTCGACCATATCCGAACCCTGAGTTCCCGGTCATCAGGCCTGGAATATCCGTTTAATTCATGAAGCCTTAAGAATAATAAAACGATTTCATAAAGAATCTGTGCTATAATCGGAGCTGGTTGAGACAAGGCAGGTTCCCATGAAATCAGATGAAGCACGTTAACATGAGAGCAGATGGTGGAAGAGCATTTCATTGGATTTTTGACCGTTTTGCATAGAACAGAGGAGAACAGATCATGGGAGCAGTAATGAATTTCCTGAAAAAGACACCGGTGTTGCCGACATACCTTTTCATGAAGAAGGTGTATCGGCGTATAAAGAAGTACTATATTCTTCGAATCGAATGTCCCGGTGCCTACAACAAATACAAAAATAAGCCGATAGAAGAGGATAAAGTTGTTTTTGTAGAGATTCGTCATCCGCAGATTACCAATAGTTTCCAGGAATTGTACGATGCTTTGGCGAAGGACTACCATTTTCGTGTTCACAGCCATTTTCTGCGTGTTAACTTCGTATCCAGTAAAGAATATCGGAAACGCTGCTGTGATATGCTCAGTGATATTGCAACAGCAAAATATGTATTTGTAAATGACGGTTCCAACGTTATCGGATGTATTAAGAAACGTCCGGAAACGGTTCTGGTACAGACCTGGCACGGATGCGGTGCTTTCAAGAAGTTCGGCTACAGTACAGCGGAACTGATTTTTGGCGACAGCAGAAAGGAAATGGATCGTTTCCCCAATCATAACAATTATTCTTATGTAACGGTAAGCAGTCCGGAAATAATCTGGGCTTATGAAGAAGCCATGCATCTGGAGAATAAGCCGGGAACCGTAGTAGCCACGGGAAGCAGCCGAACCGATATTTTTTATCGGGAGGAATTTATTCAGCAGGCAAAGAAAAAACTGCTCAGTATTATGCCGGAGGCAGAGGGAAAGAAGGTTCTCCTTTATGCCCCTACGTTCCGCGGACGTGTTGCAAAAGCCCGTACTCCCAATATGCTTAACATTGAGAAATTCTATGAGAATTTCCATGAGGAGTATGTGCTGCTGTTCAAACACCATCCCCTGGTAACGAAGCCGCCCATCATTGATGAAAAGTTCAGTGATTTCGCTCTCGATGTGACAAAACATATGTCCATCGAAGAACTGATCTGCGTCAGTGATATCTGTATTTCTGACTACTCATCCCTTGTTTTTGAGTTTTCTCTCTTTGAGAAACCCATGATTTTCTACTCCTATGACCTGGATGAGTATTTTGACTGGCGTGGTTTCTATTACGATTATTATGAACTGGCACCCGGTCCCGTCTTTACCACCAATAAGGAAATGATTGATTATATCAAACACGTGGACGAACGGTTTGATCGTCAGCGCGTCATCGACTTCAGAAATAAGTTTATGAGTTCCTGTGACGGCCATGCCACAGAGAAAATTCTTCGTCTGACCATGGGAGAGGAAGTTCTGAATCGTTACCGCAGAGAGAAACCTTTGGAAGGTAATTTCTATCAGATTCCCCAGTCAGATACCTTGTTCAGTACTTATCAGGAATATTGGGAAGAATTGAATCAGGCATCGAAAAAGGCACCTGCCATGTATGAGAATGCTGCCCGTCAGCCCATGGAAAAGGGCAAAGTAGTTTTCATTGATCAGGATCCTGTCAATGAGGAGGTCATCTGGAACCGACTGGAAAGAGAATTGAGCAAAAAAGCAGCAGGATTTTCTGCTGTTCGGGTTACGGCGGCTCCCACCGAGGAATTTTATCGGGAAATTGCCACAGCAGAATTTTTGATTATGCAGAAAGCCTGCCCCTGGGTGAATGCGGTGAAACTTCGTCAGGGTACGAAAACGATTCAGATGGACAGCCCCTCCTATCCGGTACAGAATATTGGTTATGATTCTGCTGCCTACCGCAGCGGTTATCATCAGGAGAGCTGGGAGTATATCCCCCTGCATGGTGCCTATGATCTGGTGCCGGTAAATTCCCGGGATAATAAGAAGTCTGTTGCCAGCGGATATGGTGTGAAGGAGTCTGTATGCAAAATCATGGGCAGCCTTCAGGTGGAACGGATGAAGGAACTGGATGAGGCTGGCCTGGTGAGACAGCGTCTGGAGGAGGGCCTGGAAGAAGTATATCCTCCTTTGGCCGGAAGAAAAATCATGGTATGTATGCCTACGGATCGTTACAGCATGACTGTTCCCAACCGTCATGTTTTTCTGAAAACTCAGGAATTATTCGAAGAGCTTCGTGATGAATATCTGATCCTGTACCATATCAATTCTCCGAAAAAAATCCGTCCCCGGGTAAGCAAATACTATAAGAATGCTGTAGTGGAAGTTACAGATTATTTTACCCTGACCGAACTGCTTAGTGTGGCAGATGTGGCAGTGGGCGACTATCGTCCGGAAATTCTTGATTTTGCGGCAACCGGAAAACCGACCTTTTTCTATATTCCTGATCGGAATCTTTATACTCTGGGCGAGGATACCGGTTATTCTTATCCGGAATTCTACCCCGGAGAAGAGATTCATGATGCCGGTGAACTGGTGGAGAAACTGCGTCATCCGGAACTTTGCGACTGGAGCCGTCAGGAAGAATTCTGTCAGAAATATGCGGAAAAATCCGACGGAAAACTGTGCCATCGAATCGTAAAATGGATGGCAGGACAGGAAGCTTCCGAGTAAAATTTCAAGTTTTCAGAGGACGGAAACAATCGAAGCAGAAGACAAAAATCTGCACAGGGAATACGGAGCTGAAAATACATTTCCGCCGGACGGGGGAATCCGGGCGGAAATAGATGGGAGAGAAGAATAGAGGAATGACAGCAAAGACAAAACGCATATATAAGTGGGATAATCTGAAAATGGTTTTGATTTTTCTGGTGGTTCTGGGGCATTTTATGAATGAGCTGACCCTGGAATGGGATAATATGAAGTCCTTGTATTTTTTCATTTACCTGTTCCATATGCCTCTTTTTCTGTTTGTTTCCGGAATGTTTTCCAGAAAAACAGTAAACGATCCCATCAAACGGAGAGAGCGAATCATTGGATATGTGATTCTTGGATTTATTCTTCGTTTTATCAATCTGGCCATCAAAATCGGTTTTGGAAAATGGAATGAGAATGTCTTTCGGATGTGGAAAGAAAACGGGCTGAGCTGGTATCTCTTTGCCCTGGCCATGTATCTTGGTATTACCTGGCTGCTGAGAGATCTGGATCGTCGTTTCCTTTTTATTATGGCAGTGGTGACAGCCCTTTTCGCCGGATATGATTCGACTCTGGGATCTACCTTGGTTCTTTCCCGATTTTTCGTTTTTTATCCCTTTTTCCTTTTGGGATACTTTACAGATCCCTCCAGGGAATGGAAACGAATACAGGGCAAAGGATGGAAAATGGGAGCGGCGGCAGTGCTGTTGGTTGCCTTTGTCATCGTTTATACCAATATTACGGAACTGTGGAAGTACAGGGATCTGATCATGGGATGGAATTCTTATGTCAATCTGCCTGTTCCGGAAATGGGCGGCTGGTATCGCCTGCTGTTCTATCTGGTGGCGATTCTATTGGGAAGTGCAGTCATTATTCTGATTCCCAATGAACGGGGACCTTTGACAGCGGTAGGTCAGAGAACCCTTCAGATTTATTTCTGGCATCGCCCAATCCTTTATATTTTGGTTTTCCTTCACTGGGAAGAGTGGCTGTGCCGTATCTGGCCGTCTCATTGGAAACTTCTTTATTTGTTGGTGTCCTTGCTGCTGACGGTGGCTTTGTCCTGGAAAGGATTTGGAGTGCCGTTGGATTATTTCTGGCGGGCAATTTCAGCCCGTCGGGAGGATGCAGGAGTTAAGAATGGAGGTTTATAAATGACTCTTACACATTTCGAAGAGAAAACTTCTTCAGAGGAAGTATCTTCAGAAGAAGTATCTTCCGGAAAAAAAGGGTTCCGATGGAAAAGACAGGGAATCCGAATCGGAGATATCATAAGAATTCTTGTTTTGGCTGTCATGGTGATCTATTTCTTTGCGAATCCGGAGCTGTACCGTAAGGTTACAGAAACGGGAATCTATTATGCAAAAAAGAGAATGCTGATGGTTCTTGTTCTGGCTGCGCTGGCAGGAGGACTTCCCCTGATCCGGGATAAGATCCGTTGGCCGGAGCGGGTGAAAACCGTTTCAACTGTGCTGATACTGGAATTGGGACCGATTCTTGCCGTAATGCTGGCCGAGTACGTTCACGGACGCAGTGCTCTTGGTATGACAGTGACGGTGGCAGTCTTTAATTATCTGCTGGTATTGGCAATTTTCTGCCTCTTTTATGCATTGACTCATCGTATTCGTATGAGTATGTGGGCAGCCAGTGTGGTACTGGTGGTGTTTTCTCTGGTCAACTACTTTGTGATCCAGTTTCGGAATGAACCGATCCTGGCCGGAGATGTGATGGCTTTGGGAACAGCAATGAACGTAGCGGAATCTTATCAGATCGTGTGGACAGCCAACCCTTATCTGGCTCTTTTCTCTCTGCCGGTTCTGTCAGGCATCTATGCCTTTCTGCCTGAGTGCGGCCGTCCGAAAAAGAGAGGAAAGAAAGTGATTGCAAGCCTTGGCAGCCTTTCTGTTTTTCTGGTTGTCTTTTATATATTTGCCGTGTCTGCCATCCCCTATAATGCGGGTTATAAAGTAAAGATGTTTGATTCGGATAAGAGTTATCAGAAATACGGTCAGGCTTTTGTTTTTATTCGCAGTATTGCCTATACTCTGGTGGAAAAACCGGAAGGCTATGCTGCTTCGGAAGTGGATCAGATTGCCGCATCGAATCCCTCGGATCAGGCAGTCAAAGCCGGTGAAGTCAGCGAGGCGAACCCTAATCTTATTGTCATTATGGATGAGGCACTGGCAGATTTTGAAGATCTCGGCAGC
Organism: Clostridiales bacterium; assembly: GCA_029007785.1. Lineage (GTDB taxonomy): Bacteria > Bacillota > Clostridia > Lachnospirales > Lachnospiraceae > UBA3305. The sequence goes on from JAQXIM010000116.1 coordinate 36,221, forward strand.
CTGGAAGCCAGCGAGGATTGCCTTGAATACATTCACAGTCTGAAGGGACAGGACAATGTTATTTATGGAAATATGTATGTCAGTGTCTTTGGCGGTCATACGGCCAATACCGAGTATGAATTGCTGACGGGAAATTCCACAGCTTTTCTGCCGCCGTCCTGTGTTCCTTATACCATGTTTACAAAAAGTGTACAGCCGGCTATGGGCTGGAATATGATGGATCTGGGCTACAGCGGACTTACCGGTTTCCATTCCCATAAGGCCAGCGGCTACAACAGAAATACAACGTATCCCCATTTTGGTTTCCAGAACCTGATTTTCCGGGAGGATATGGATCCTACTCTGACAAAAGCAGACAAGATTCGCGGACTGGTATCGGATCAGTGTGATTTTGAAACCATTGTGGAGGATTATGAAGCCAGCAGAAAGTCTTCCCATGCTCCTTATTTTATGTTCAATGTAACCATGCAGAATCATGGCGGCTATGATGAAGATGATGCTACTTTGCCTCGGAACATTAAACTGCTGGGTGACCAGGCCGAGGAAGAAGATGCAGAACGGTATATCAATTTGCTCGATTATACGGATGAGGCTTTCCGTTATCTGACGGATTACTTCTCAAAAGTGGATGAGCCCACTGTGATTGTCATGTTTGGCGATCATGAGCCGGGACTTGGCAGTACCTTCCTGGAGAAGGTTTACGGTATGTCTTCCGGTAATATGCAGGGATTGGATATATTCCTCAAATACCAGACGCCTCTGATTATCTGGGCCAATTATGATATCAATGAAGATGGACAGCATGATGAGGAGTTTGCACAGATCAGTGCCAACTATCTTGGAGCCCAGCTTATGGAACTGACAGGTCAGCCGAAGACGGGTTATCAGAAATATCAGTTGAAAATGAGAGAAGAGATTCCTGTTCTTACTGCCAATGGCTATATAGGAGCAGATAGAAATTTCTATGAGCTGAAGGACAAGACGTCTCCCTACTATGATCTGGTTGTTCAGTATCAGAAACTGGTATACAACAATCAGTTTGACAAGAAGGGTATCCGGAAAGAGTTTTTCTATCTGGACGGTCATGAAGAAAACTAAAAGAACGGATTTGAATCATGAGAAAAGCTGAAAGAAACGCTTTGAATCATGAGGAAAACTAAAAAAACTGTTTGGAAAACAGAATAAAAAACAGCCCTTGCTCAGCAAATGAAAATGCCGGGCAAGGGCTGTTTTTTTATACAATTCCAATTCCAAAGGATATTGGCAGGTCTTATTCCTGACCGGGTTTTTCGATCTGAACGATGGCCTGTTTCTGCATAGGGATTCTGCAGTTCTTGTTGCTGCCGAATTCTACGATAACAACATCATCGGTGATGTCAAGGATTACGCCATAAAATCCGCTGCTGGTCAGAACGCTATCGCCAACTGCCATGGAACTCATCAAAGCTTCTTTTTCTTTTTTCTGCTTATTCTGAGGGCGAATCATAAAGAAATACATGAAGGCTACAATAGCTACGATATAGATGATCCAGAATGATGCACCTACGCCTCCACTTGCTGTCAAATAAGTCATACCTTTTCCTCCTGCTTTCCGGACTTAATACGGTACTTTTCTGCGTCTTCCTATTCTGTGATAGGAACCGGCTGGAAGCCCATTCCTTCCAGCTTCTGCTGTTTATATTCTGCGTACCGGTCTTCGTCGATGGCCTGACGAATCTCAGACATCATTGTATTATAAAAATATAAATTATGCAAGACACAAAAACGCATTCCCAGCATTTCGCCGGCTTTTAAAAGGTGACGGATATAAGCCCGGCTGTATCCGGCCCGGCATACGGGACAACCGCAGCCTTCTTCAATGGGACGTGAGTCTGTTTCGTATTTGGCATTGAAGAGATTCAGTTTGCCGGAATTCGTATAAACATGACCGTGACGTCCGTTTCTGCTGGGATAAACGCAGTCGAAGAAGTCAACACCGCGATCTACGGCCTCTAAAATATTAGCCGGTGTTCCCACTCCCATCAGATAAACCGGTTTGTTTTCCGGGAGATGAGGTATCGTCACATCAAGAATCCGATACATCTCCTCATGGGATTCGCCCACAGCAAGTCCGCCCAAAGCATAGCCGTCCAGATCCATGGCGGCAATGGTTTTGGCATGCTCAATACGGATATCCTCGAAGGTGCCGCCCTGGTTAATGCCAAAGAGCATCTGATGAGGATTGATAGTATCCGGAAGAGAGTTCAGACGATTCATCTCAGTCCGGCATCGCTCCAGCCAGCGGGTGGTTCGATCTACGCTGTTCTGCATATATTCCCGGGTTGCCGGATGGGGAGGACATTCGTCGAAAGCCATGGCAATAGTGGATCCCAGGTTGGACTGAATCTGCATGCTTTCTTCCGGTCCCATGAAAATCTTCCGTCCGTCAATGTGAGAGTTGAAGTGAACTCCCTCTTCTTTGATTTTCCGGAGTCCTGCCAGAGAGAATACCTGAAATCCTCCGGAATCCGTCAGAATCGGCCGATCCCACTTCATGAAAGCGTGTAACCCTCCCATCTGCTTCACTATTTTATCTCCTGGACGAACATGCAGATGATACGTATTGGAAAGCTCTACCTGGGTTCCGATTTCCTTCAGATCCATAGTAGACACTGCTCCCTTGATGGCGCCGACTGTTCCGACATTCATAAACACGGGGGTCTCGATGGTTCCGTGAACGGTTTCCAGACGTCCCCTTTTTGCACGATGATTCTTTTTAATTAATGTATACATGGTAATCAGTATACGAAAACGGCGGGAAATTTGCAAGAGGACAGAGGGTGGTTTCGACAGAGAATCGGGGAAGAATCCCAAACATTGGCTTTATCTGCACTTTGATTCAGGACAGAATGGCTCCTGCTAATCCGCCGGCCAGGAAGAAGGCCAGTTCCAGGAAGACTTTGACGGTCAGAGAGAAGGAACCCTGGGAGAAAAGAAGAGCCAGAACCAGCCATAGAAGGAAAAGGACAGTTCCGCATCCCAGCCCCCAGAGAATCCGGGGACTTCCATTGGCACCGGCAGCAATTTTCCCGGAAATCAGAGCAGAAATGACCCAGATTACGCGGATGACAGGGGGAGCCCAGGAAATACTCAGGTGGGTACCGTGAAAAATTCCTGCGGATAAGACGAGAAGCAAAAGGGCGGCACCGGCTCCCAGGGCAGAGGCAGCAAAAAGAGTAATCAGGGGAGAAGCTTTTTCTTTCTGAGTCATAGGAGAGTTTTCCCCGGAGATTTCATTGTACTGATATGATTCTATGCCGTATTCCGAAGAAAAGAACGAAAAGGAGAAAAGACATATTTCTCTCTCACAAAAAGGAGAAAAGACATGTTTCTCTTTCTTGACATCCCCTGTGAGATATTGTAGAATCTCTATAATCTGTGCGTATTTTGCCAATTTCAGGCATCTGACGCAGAAAATACAACATTCTCCGGTACCGGAAGGATGATGCTGTCTGTCGCCGAAACGAGAAAAGAAAAGTCTTTGTTCAGGTTTTTCGTCCACAGGCCGGTCATGGATCCGGAGACCTGCCGTCTGAATGAATCTTATTTCCAGGAGAGAAAACCTTGGGTCCAAGTGACGTCTATTTGTTGCTGATTTTGCTGATTCTGTTATACCTTTCATCCTTCTTTTCCAGCTCGGAAACGGCTTTAACCACCGTCAATCGTCATCGGCTGCGTTCTCTGGCAGAAGATGGAAATGCCCGGGCGCAGATGGTTTTAGATGTTCTGGAAGAACAGAACAAGATGCTGACTGCCATTTTGATCGGCAACAATATTGTGAATCTGAGTGCTTCGGCATTGACGACCATCATAACCAGCAAGATCGGAGGAAGCCTTGGTGTCGGTATCGGTACTGGTTTGCTGACCTTTGCTATTTTGATTTTTGGTGAGATCAGTCCCAAGACCATTGCTACACTTCGGGCAGAAAAACTGTCGCTGCGAAATGTCAGGATCATTCGTATGCTGATGACAGTGTTAACTCCCATCATTTTTCTGGTAAATGTCTTTTCCAGGATGTATCTCTTCATCCTCCGGGTCGATCCCAACGAGAAGGATGAAGCGATGACGGAAGATGAATTGAGAACCATTGTGGAAGTGAGCCATGAAGAAGGTGTCATTGAGTCGGAAGAGAAGGAAATGATCAATAACGTGGTTGATCTTGGTGATTCTCAGGCCCGTGATATTATGGTTCCCCGAGTGGATGTGGTATTCGCAGATGTGGAGTTTTCCTATGAGGAACTGCTGGAGTGTTTCCGGGAACAGCGTTATACGAGAATTCCTGTTTATGAAGAAAGCCCGGACAATGTTATCGGTATCATTAACATGAAGGATCTGGTTCTTTATCAGCAGGGAAGTCCCTTCCGGATCCGTGATTATCTTCGTGACGCATATTTTACCCACGAGTTTAAGAGTACTTATGAGCTGTTCCATGAGATGCGAAAGGAATCCATGACCATGTCCATTGTCTTGGATGAATATGGCTCTACTGTCGGAATTATTACCATAGAAGACATTCTGGAGGAGATCGTGGGAGAAATCCGGGATGAATTTGATGAACAGGAACTGGAAGATCTGAGAAAGCTGGGCGATCGGGAATATCTGGTGGCCGGATCCTATAAGCTGGATGATCTGAATGATGAACTGGGAACCGAATTGTTCAGTGAAGATTATGATTCCATCGGAGGCTACCTGGTGGGACTTCTGGATCATTTTCCGGAACAAAGAGAAGAGTTTACGACGGATACCGGTTATCGTCTGGTTGCAGAGAAGGTGGACCGCAATCGAATCGAAGAAATTCATCTCTATCTGCCGGAAGATTTTAAGGAGAAAGAAACAGATGAAGAGGAAGATGATGATTAAGTCCTTGTCCTTTTCATAAAAACAGAAAAGAATGATTTCCCCAAAAGGGGAAATCCGAGAAGTATTTACAGCGGCGGGGACGGTTTCTGCCGCTGTTTTATTGTCGGATTTTCCTGTTGTTACGAAGATTTCTTCCTGGTTTACCCGAGAAAATCCTCGGCAGATAGTTGAAAAAACGGTGGGAATAGGATAGTATAAAGGATGAGTCTGTGACGATCAGTGAAAAAAAGAACGTTACATGTAATTTGAGGAGGAATACAAATGATTTGTCATATTGCTGTGATTCCCGGGGATGGCATTGGCCCCGAGATCGTTGGAGAGGCAAGAAAAGTACTCGATGCCGTTGGTGAAAAATTCGGTCATAAATTTGAATATACAGAGCTGCTCATGGGCGGCTGCTCCATTGATAAATATGGCGTACCTCTGACCGAGGAGGCGCTGGAAACGGCAAAGAATTCTGACGCAGTTTTGCTGGGAGCCGTAGGTGGAAATGTTGGAAATTCTGCCTGGTATGATCGTCCCCCCCAGGAACGTCCGGAGGCAGGTCTTCTGGCTTTGAGAAAAGGTCTGGAGCTTTTTGCCAATGTTCGTCCCGCTTATCTCTATCCGGAACTGAAGGATCGCTGCCCGGTTCGCCCCGATATTATTAAAGACGGATTTGATATGGTAATTATGCGTGAGCTCACCGGCGGACTGTATTTCGGCAAGAGATTCACCGAAGAAGTGGATGGCGTAAAGCGTGCAACGGATACTCTGGTTTATGATGAGAATGAGATCCGCCGCATTGCCGTCAAAGGATTTGAAGTGGCTCAGAAAAGAAGAAAAAGCGTAATCAGTGTAGATAAAGCCAATGTTCTTGATTCTTCCCGTCTGTGGAGAGCCGTTGTAGAAGAGGTAGCGAAGGATTATCCCGATGTAACGCTCTCTCATATGCTGGTAGACAACTGTGCTATGCAGCTGGTAAGAGATCCGGGTCAGTTCGATGTAATTCTGACGGAAAATTTGTTTGGTGATATTCTGTCGGATGAAGCCAGTGAAGTAACCGGCTCCATCGGTATGCTGTCCTCCGCCAGTCTTGGAAAGACCAAACTGGGACTTTATGAACCCAGTCACGGTTCCGCTCCCGATATTGCAGGAATGAATCTGGCCAACCCCATTGCCACCATTCTGTCGGCAGCCATGATGCTTCGCTATTCCTTTGATATGATGGAAGAAGCCGATGCAATTGAAAATGCTGTAAAACAGGTGCTGAAAGACGGATACCGTACCGGAGATATCTGGTCTGAGGGCTGCATTAAGGTTGGCACCGTAGAAATGGGAGAAGCGATTCGTCAGCGTCTGTAGGGATTCTGGGAAAAATTGACCCTCTTTCCTCAGTAAGAATAAAATGCGTAAGTTATAAGAAACACAGGAATGTGTTTTCGTGATATGGATGGTAAATACAGAAGGAGATAAAAAAATGAGAAGTGATTCTGTAACAAAAGGGATGCAGCAGGCACCCCATCGTTCTCTGTTTAATGCACTGGGTCTGACGGAAGAAGAAATGAGCCGCCCCCTGGTTGGTATTGTAAGTTCTTACAATGAGATCGTTCCCGGTCACATGAACCTGGATAAGATTGTCAATGCGGTAAAAACCGGTGTTTCCATGGCCGGAGGTACGCCCATCGTTTTCCCTGCCATTGCTGTTTGTGATGGTATTGCCATGGGACATATTGGAATGAAGTACTCTCTGGTAACCAGAGATCTGATTTGTGATTCCACGGAATGCATGGCTCTGGCTCATGCTTTCGATGCGTTGGTTATGGTTCCCAACTGTGACAAAAACGTACCCGGTCTGCTCATGGCAGCAGCCCGTCTGAATATTCCTACCGTTTTCGTAAGCGGCGGTCCCATGCTTGCCGGTCATGTAAAAGGTCAGAAACGCAGCCTTTCCAGTATGTTTGAGGCAGTAGGTTCCTACAGCGCCGGAACCATGACGGCAGAGGAAGTAAAAGATTTTGAAGATCATGTATGCCCTACCTGCGGATCCTGCTCCGGCATGTATACCGCCAACAGCATGAACTGTCTGACGGAAGCCATCGGTATGGGTCTGGGCGGAAACGGAACCATTCCTGCCGTATATTCTGAGAGAATTAAACTGGCAAAACATGCCGGTATGAAAGTTATGGAACTGTTGGAGAAGAATATTCGTCCCCGTGACATCATGACAGAGAAGGCATTTATGAATGCTTTGACGATTGACATGGCTCTGGGATGCAGCACCAATACCATGCTGCACATTCCTGCCATTGCCCATGAAGCCGGCGTGGAACTGAATGTGGATATTGCCAACGAAATCAGCAAGAAGACCCCGAACCTCTGTCATCTGGCACCGGCAGGTCCTACCTCCATGGAAGACCTGAATGAGGCCGGCGGTGTTTATGCCGTTATGAAAGAACTGACGAAGAAGGATTTGCTCTATACAGATCTGATCACTGTTACCGGCAAGACGGTTGGTGAGAACATAGCCAATGCCGTAAATAAGAATCCGGAGGTTATTCGTCCTCTGGAGAATCCTTACAGCCAGACCGGCGGCCTTGCTATTCTGAAGGGTAACCTGGCTCCCGATTCCGGTGTTGTAAAACGTTCTGCCGTAGTTCCGGAGATGATGAAGCATGAAGGACCGGCCCGTGTCTTCGATTGTGAAGAAGATGCTATCGCTGCCATTAAGGGCGGAAAGATTGTAGCCGGTGATGTTGTTGTAATCCGTTACGAAGGACCTAAAGGCGGTCCTGGAATGAGAGAGATGCTGAATCCTACTTCGGCTATTGCCGGTATGGGACTGGGATCCTCTGTTGCTCTGATCACTGATGGACGTTTCAGTGGTGCCTCCCGCGGTGCTTCCATCGGACATGTATCTCCGGAAGCAGCAGTAGGCGGTCCCATTGCTCTGGTAGAAGAAGGGGATATCATCTCCATTGATATTGACAACTGCCGTCTGGATGTTAAGATTTCCGATGAAGAAATGGAAGCAAGACGTGCAAAATGGCAGCCCAGAGAACCCAAGGTTACCACTGGTTATCTGGCACGCTATGCCAAACTCGTTACCTCTGGTAACCGGGGCGCCGTTCTTGAGATGAAATAAACCGAGATTTTGGATCTCTTTCAAAGATCCGAAGTTTTAATGAAGGAGAGACTACATGATTTTAAATGGATCTGAGATTATCATGGAATGCCTTCTGGAACAGGGTGTAGACACCGTATTTGGTTATCCGGGAGGAGCAATTCTGAATGTATATGATGAACTGTATCGGTATTCCGATCGTATCCGCCACATTTTAACATCCCATGAGCAGGGTGCTTCTCACGCTGCGGATGGTTATGCCCGTGCTACCGGTAAGGTTGGTGTTTGCTTCGCTACTTCCGGCCCCGGAGCAACCAATCTGGTAACGGGAATTGCAACAGCATATATGGATTCGATTCCCATGGTGGCAATTACTGCCAATGTAGGAATTTCTCTGCTGGGAAAAGACTCTTTCCAGGAGATTGATATTGCAGGTGTTACCATGCCGGTAACCAAGTACAGCACTCTGGTAAAGAGAGTGGAAGATCTTGCTCCGGCTCTGCGCCGTGCATTCCGTCTGGCGAAGTGCGGACGTCCCGGTCCGGTTCTCGTTGATATAACCAAGGATGTAACGGCAGCAAAGACTGAGTTCATTCCTCAGAAACCGGAACCGGTGAAACCCGTTTGCAGAGATATGAAGGAAGAAGATATTCTTCAGGCAGCAGAACTGATTCGCAGCGCAAAGAAACCCATGATTTTTGCCGGCGGCGGTGTGATTGCGGCAGAGGCATCGGAAGAACTGAGAGAATTTGCAGCCCGTCTGGATGCACCGGTTACTCTTTCCCTCATGGGACAGGGGGCTTTCGATGAATCGGATCCGGCTTATACGGGTATGCTGGGTATGCATGGTACAAAGGCGACCAATCTGGGAGTTACTGCCTGTGATCTGCTCATCGGAATTGGTGTTCGGTTCAGTGACCGCTGCACCGGAAATACGAAGACCTTTGCAAAGAATGCAAAGATTATTCATATCGACGTCGATTCGGCTGAGATTAATAAGAATGTACGGGCAGATTCAGCTGTAGTCGGTGATGTGAAGCTGATTCTGCAGAGACTGAACCAGATGGTGGAACAGCAGAGTCATCCGGCCTGGAAAAAATATGTGGGAGAACTGAAAGAACGTTATCCGGCACGTTACCGCAAGGACGTGCTGACCGGTCCTGCTGTTGTGGAAGCCATTGATCGTCTGACTCCCGATGATACGATTGTAGTAACTGATGTAGGACAGCATCAGATGTGGGCTGCCCAGTATTACACCTACCATGAACCGAGAACCTATCTGAGCTCCGGCGGTTTGGGAACCATGGGTTACGGTATGGGAGCAGCCATCGGCGCACAGACGGCTTTCCCGGAAAGAACGATTATCAATATAACAGGCGACGGATGTTTCCGTATGAACCTCAATGAACTGGCTACGGTAGCCCGCAATGAGCTGCCTATCGTTACAGTGGTTCTGAACAACCATGTTCTTGGTATGGTTCGTCAGTGGCAGACTCTGTTCTACGGACAGCGTTATTCTAATACCATTCTGAAAGACCAGGTTGATTTCGTCAAAGTGGCAGAAGGATTTGGTGTACGCGGATACCATGTTGAGACGCTGGAAGAAGCAGAAGCTGCTTTGAAAGAAGCATTGGCCAGCAGAAAGCCGGCGGTTATTGACTGTTGGATTGGGGAAGATGATAAAGTATTCCCCATGGTAGCACCCAATGCCAGTCTGGAAGACTGCTTCGGTGAAGAAGATATTCAGGGAAAGAATCAGCAGCAGCAGTAGAATTCCATTCTCGTGCTGTATGCACTTTGCCGGAATTTCATAATTAGAATATCCATAGACAAAAGATGAGGATGGCGGATACCTGGCCATCCTTGTCTGTTATAACAGGATGAAAAGTTTAGTGAGATTTGGAAAGGAAAGCTCGATATGGCAGAGTGGAAATATCCTATGACAGAAAAGGGCGGCCAGGTTCTTCGCAATGCAGAGAAGACTTCGTGTATGCTGGATCATGGCTATATTGGTACAGAACATCTTCTTCTCGGCCTGCTGCAGACAGACTGTATGGCGGCAGAGGTTCTTCGGAATCTGAAAGTAACGGAAGAACGTGTTCTGGAACTGGTGGCCAGACTGATCGCTCCGGAGGTATCTTCTGCGGAGGACTGGAAGGGCGAGTTTACGCCGAAAGCCCGGGAAGTTCTTCAGGCAAGTTATGAGATTGCACAGAAAATGCAAAAAAAGGCGGTGGGAAGTGATCATCTCCTTCTGGCCCTGATTCGAAACAGAGACTGTGTGGCCATACGCCTTCTGAATACCATGGAAGTCAGCTACAGTAAGCTGAACAATGATCTGGCAGATGCCATGGGGCCGGAAGGTGCCATGTGGAAGGAAGAAGAGGAGGAAAGAGGCGGAGGCAGCTCCACTTTGAATAAATTCAGTCGGGATCTGACGGCTCTGGCTGCCGCCGGAAAACTGGATCCCGTTATCGGCAGAGAGAAGGAGTTAGATCGTCTGATTCAGATTCTCAGCCGAAGAAATAAGAATAATCCCTGCCTTATTGGCGAGCCGGGAGTGGGAAAAACGGCGATTGTGGAAAGCCTGGCCCTTCGGATTGCTGACGGACAGGTTCCCGGCCATCTGCAGAATCTTCGCCTTCTGGCTTTGGATCTTTCGGCTATGGTGGCCGGAACAAAATACAGGGGAGAATTTGAGGAACGAATCAAAAAAGTCATTCAGGAAGCCAGCGGGAATAAAGGAGTTTTGCTGTTTCTGGATGAGATTCACACATTAATCGGAGCCGGCGGTGCCGAAGGCGGGCTGGATGCGGCCAATATTCTCAAACCGGCCCTTTCCCGTGGAGAAATTCAGCTGATCGGTGCAACGACCATGGAGGAATACCGGAAGCATATTGAAAAGGATTCCGCTCTGGAGCGTCGTTTCCAGCCCATTGTGGTGGAGGAACCTTCCGAAGAAGAGACTCTGGATATTTTGAGAGGACTGCGTCATTACTATGAAAGACATCACAGTGTTGTGATCCGGGACGATGCTCTGGAAGCTGCCGTTCGTCTTTCTGCTCGCTATATTCATGATCGTTTTCTTCCGGATAAAGCTCTGGATCTTCTGGATGAGGCTGCTGCCCATGTTCGTCTCTTCGACAGCCGGGAAAGCCGGAAACTGGAAGATATGAAAAAACAGTGGGAAGAGCTGGAAGTACGAAAAGAAGAAAGCATTCGTGAGCAGCACTTCGATCAGATTCGTGCAATCCAGGAAGAGCAGCAGAAATTGACGGATAAATGGGAGAGCAAAAAGGCCCGGAGTAAGAAACGCCAGGGAATGACGGTGACGGAAGAGGACATTGCGGAAGTGGTTGCCGAGTGGACAAAGATTCCGGTGAAACGTCTGGCAGAACAGGAAAATGATCGTCTGCGCAATCTGGAAAAGGTTCTTCATCGCCGCGTCATTGGTCAGAACGAGGCCGTTGTCGCTGTGTCCAGGGCCATTCGCCGCAGCCGTCTGGGACTGAAAAACCCTTCCCGTCCCATTGGTTCTTTCCTGTTTTTGGGACCTACCGGTGTGGGAAAAACAGAGCTGTCCAAGGCACTGGCTGAGGCCATGTTTGGTCAGGAGTCGGCCTTGATTCGTGTTGACATGTCCGAATATATGGAAAAGCACAGTGTTTCCAAAATCATCGGATCGCCGCCCGGTTATGTGGGCTATGAAGAGGGCGGTCAGCTCAGTGAAAGAGTTCGGAGAAATCCCTACTGTGTCATCCTCTTTGATGAGATTGAAAAGGCGCATCCTGATGTTTTCAATATTCTGCTTCAGATTCTGGACGATGGCCATGTCACCGATGCCCAGGGTCGAAAAGTAGACTTTAAAAATGCGATTCTGATTATGACCTCCAATGCCGGGGCTGAGCGAATTGTGGAACCGAAGTTTTTGGGATTCAGTGCAGAGACCAATGCGGCAGCGGATCACGACAGAATGAAAAAGAATGTCATGGAAGAAGTAAAACGGTTGTTCAAACCGGAATTTCTGAACCGGATTGACGATATTTTAGTCTTCCACGCTCTGGATCGTGACAATATGAAGGATATTTTCCGTATTATGCTGAAGCAGATCAATGAAGTTCTGAAAGAGTCTCAGCAAATGCATGTGACTTTGAATCCCGCTGCCCGGGACTGGATTCTGGAACGGGGACTGGATCAGAAATATGGAGCCCGTCCTTTGCGGAGAGCACTGCAGACTTATCTGGAAGACGGTATGGCAGATGAACTTCTGGCTGGAAATCTGCATCGGGGGGATGAAGTAAGGGTTACCCTGGTGAAAAATCAGCTGAAATTCACAGCAAGAAAAGAAAACAGTTCCACATCGGAGGAGGCAGAGGAAAAACAGGATATATTCTCGGAAGAGTAAATCTGCATCGGGTAAATTTAGTACCGGATGAAAACTCTGACGCAAAGAAAGTGATAAGAATAAAAATATTCGAAAAATGTTTTCTTGAATTGCAGAAATGTTCTGAATCATTTATAATAAAAGTGGAGAAGATCTTTGATCGGAACCGTGAGATACGAGTCGCGATGCGAGGGGATTAAGGTATCGCGTACGATAAGGAGGACATGAAATGCCTGTAGTTAAGGAACTGTTTCGTGGAGAATCCGACGGAAGCATTAGCTTTGGGGATTATACGCTGAATCAAAAGACAAAAAAAGAAGATGTTGAGTTTGGTGGAGACTTGTATAAAGTAAAGACTTTCTTTGAGATTACAAAACTGGAGAAGAATGGTCTGTTTGTATATGAGTCGGTTCCCGGTACCGCCGTAAATAATTTTGCAGCAAAGGAAAATGGTGTAAGCTTTAGTGTGGAAGGCTATCGTGACTGCGAGATTACGGTAGAACTTGCCGAATCCACCCAGTACGTGATTTCTTATAATGGAGAGCAGCATGGTTTGATGGAAACAAACCGCAGCGGCAAGCTTTCCATTGGCGTGGAGCTGGAGGAAGGTTCCTCGGTAAAGGTGGATATTGTAAAGCGATAACATGACACATGGCAGCCTCGCCCGGAAGAGAAGACTTTTCCCGGCGAGGTTTTCTGATGAGAAGACAAGGGAATCGGAAATAACCATAGGAAGGAGAAGGCTGTGGCAAAGGCGAAAGATACGGCTTTTTATTGTAAGGAATGCGGATATGAATCGGTCAAGTGGCAGGGACAGTGTCCTGGCTGTCATGAGTGGAATACTTTGGTGGAAGCTCCCCGAATGACAAAGAGAGAACGGGCTGCTGCAGGAGGCCGTTTTCCTGCCGCTGAGACAGCCCCTGTTAAGCTGGCGGATATCGGAAGCGTGGATCAGGAACGATACACGACAGGCTTTCATGAACTGGATGTGGTGCTGGGCGGAGGTATTGTCCCTGCTTCTCTGATTCTCGTGGGCGGAGACCCGGGAATCGGGAAATCCACCCTTTTGCTTCAGGTATGCCGTAATGTATCCGGAACAGGACGTAATGTCCTTTATATTTCCGGAGAGGAATCACTTCAGCAGATCAAACTCCGGGCGGAACGAATGGGCCCGTTTTCCGACACCATCCGGTTTCTCTGTGAAACAGATCTGGACCGGATCAGTGACGTACTGAAACGGGAAAAACCGGAACTGGTTATCATTGACTCTATTCAGACCATGTATCGGGACGGGGTGGAAAGTGCCCCGGGAAGTGTCAGTCAGGTGAGAGAATCCACCCATGTATTTCTTCAGCTGGCGAAAGGACTGGGGATTACCATTGTTCTGGTCGGCCATGTAACCAAGGAAGGAATGGTGGCAGGTCCCCGAATGCTGGAACATATGGTGGATACGGTGCTTTATTTTGAAGGGGAACGCAGCGCCTCTTATCGTATTATTCGAGGCGTCAAAAACCGATTTGGCTCCACCAATGAAATCGGTGTATTTGAAATGCAGGGAGACGGTCTCCATGAGGTGAAAAATCCCTCGGAATTTATGCTGGGAGGAAAACCGGAGGGAGTTTCCGGTTCCGTTGTCACCTGTGCCATGGAAGGAAGCCGGCCGGTTCTTCTGGAAATTCAGGCCCTGGTGTGCCGGAGCAATTTCGGCAATCCCCGAAGAACGGCAGCCGGTGTGGATTACAATCGTGTCAATCTTCTCATGGCTGTACTGGAAAAACGATTGGGTCTGCGGTTGGCAGAATGCGATGCCTATGTCAATGTAGCCGGCGGTATGCGGATTTCAGAACCTTCCCTGGATCTGGGCATTGTTCTGGCTCTGTTTTCCAGTTATCAGGATCGTGTGATTGAAGAGAAAACCATGGTGTTCGGTGAAGTTGGTCTGGCCGGTGAAGTGCGAAGCGTTGCCCAGGAAGCACGCAGAGTCAGCGAAGCCAGGAGGCTGGGATTTGAGACCTGTATTTTGCCCTGCTCTGCTGCAGAACGTCTGGGGAAAATTCCCGGAATGCGTCTGATTGGGGTGAAGAATGTCAAGGAATTAATAAATTTAAGTTGACAGACATATGGAATTGTGATATTATAATGAGGCAGTGTTCGAAGGGGCATAGTTCAATGGTAGAACAGCGGTCTCCAAAACCGTCGATGTGAGTTCGACTCTTACTGCCCCTGCTTTGGAAGTGGTCTTTCGAAAGGAAGGCCACTTTTCTTTGTATATCCGAAGAAGCTTCCGGAAGCAGATGATTCCGGTGGATTCTTAAATTCTTATATCTCTGGATTTTTGATTGATGGATCATGGCAGGCTGAGACCATTTGGTCCGGATGGGAAAAGTCCGACGGTTTCTTGTAGGAATTTTGGACGGATCAAAGAAGGAAAAAATCAGACAAAAGAGAAAAATACAAAAAAACAAAAAAAAGATCGAAAAAATGTAAAACTCGTCGAAATGAAAAAGCAGGAAAAACTTAATTATTGTTGAAGTTTGCTTATTTTTATGATATATTAAAGATGCTTAAGATCGATCTTAAAGAGGTATACAATATGGATAAAAACAGAGATAATATGAATGTAGAATTGACCCCCGTAGAAGAATTATTGATGCAGTGTCTGTGGGAAGCGAAAGCAGATCTGACGGTATATGAGATGACTGTTTGCTTGCTGGAAGTACATGGCCGTGAGTATAGCTGCAATGCAGTGTCAACACTTATGGCACAGCTGATGAGAAAGGGTGCGGTAAGCCGTTACAAGAAGCATCATTCTCATCAGTATCATCCGGAAATCAATATGGATCTCTATCGCGAGGAAAAGCTGAAAGGTTTCCGCCGCCGCTGGTACCGCGGATCGGATGCCAATATGATGGCTGCCCTTGTAGATATTGCTGATATGAACGATGAGACAAAAAAAAGAATGAGAGAACTTTTGGAGGAAAAGGATGACTAAGTTCATAGCTGTTCTTTTCGTGACGACTGTGACTGGAATTCTGGTTGACTTGTTGTGGAGCCTGTTTACACGCCTCTTTCCCTGGAAAGATATGACTCGCTATTACTATCTGTGTCTGAAAGGAATCATTCTCTCCTTTGCAGTTCCGGTGGTTTTCATCGGTATTGTGATTTCTCAAAGGGAAGAGGACTTGTGGCTGGGGACTTATCTTCAGAGTACCCGGTGGATTCAGAGTGTGAGTACGGGACTGTTCTTAATCTGGATGATCGGCGCTGTGATTCAGCTGCTGCGTAAGGCCGGCAAATGGAAGGATATGATACAGTTTCGTCGGGGACATGAAGAAGCTATGACAGGCCCGGAATCAGAAATCCTGGCAGAAGTCCGGCAGAAAATGGGAATTCTCCGTAAGATTCCTCTCTATCGTGGAGAGATCAGTCTTGTTCCTTGTGTCTGCGGCTGCATTCATCCCGGAATCTTTATGGGAATGCAGGAGTTTGGCGGGGAAGAACTGTCGATGATCTTTAAGCATGAATTATTCCATTATCTGCATAGAGATCTTTGGTATTATGCTTTGTTGAGTGTGTTAGAGATAGTGTACTGGTTTTGTCCGTTATTCTCTCTCAACATTCTGTATAATCAGTACCATCGCTGGAGCGAATATGCCTGCGATGATGATGTTTGCCTTTCGGAACCGGGGCATGCATATAGCTGCTGCCTTTTAAAAGTATCTTTGCATGCCGCGGACATGGCAGGTGAGATAGGATGCGGATTGGCCAAGAAAGAAAATGAGGTAATTCGCAGAGTGGAAAGAATTAGAAGTAAACAGAAAAATCATAAAAAGAAATGGATTGTTGCCTGGCTGACCATTATGTGCCTTTGCTTTGGATCTGTAGCCTATGGGGCAGGATTTGGCACAACGAATGGATATGAAGCCTTGTACGAGGCCACTGATGTAGCAAACCAGGTTGCAGGGGAAAACAGTCAGACTCTGACAGAGTATGAGGAAGCTGCCGATGTGAATGACGATGTTACGGTTATCGAGATTGGCGGCGGAGTGGATGCAAGAGCTACGGTTGTGGATATTGAGGGTACGGTTCCCGCCAAGACCCAGGCTCAGACCAGCGGATTTTCCAAATCCTCCGGTACGATTGTTGTATCGGTAGCAATGACTCCTTCAGACAAGGATATGCAGGTCGGCATTATGGAACCGGATGGGGTGAAGCGGTACGTATTATCCGATAATTATGTTAATCATGAATTTGAGGTAAGAAAGAGCGGAACCCATAAGGTATACTTCTATAATCCCAATAGTGTAAGTGTTTCTGTGGATGGACATTATATAAAATAGAACTATATCTGATTCTCCGGAAATCAGGAGCTGCTGCGAAGGTGAAAGAAATTTTACCGGAGC
>JAQXIM010000117.1 GCA_029007785.1 Clostridiales bacterium
GGAAAGGAAGGATATATTTCTGTCAAAGAAGGAAGTCTTCTGCTGATCTGGGAGAAAAAATAAAACGACTGTGCGGATCAGAGAGAGGGCTTTGTATGCCTGTGAATGATGGGAGAAGTGAAAAAACTCCTCTGTATGATAATGCCATACGGAGGAGCTGATTCCTTTCCAATACCCGTCATAGGGAGTTGTCTTTTAAGTCCGGTAAGTGTAAAACCTGGAAGGTGCAAAACCTGGAAGGTGCAAAATCTGGAAGGTGCAAAACCTGGAACGTGCAGATTCAAGAAGTGTAAATCAAGGAAAGCGTACGCCTAAATTCTTTTGGTTCCATAGAAAATGATGGAGAGCATATTGGGGCCGGTGTGGGCACCGATAATGGGACTCAGCATGGTGATTTTCACGTTCAGCTGGGGATGTTCCTTTACAATCATATCCCGGAGAGTCTCCGCTTCCTTCATACAATCGGAGCAGCAGATGTATGCGGTCTGGGGCATGGAAATATCAAGATTTTCCGTTACTTTGTCTACCAGGTAACGCATAGCCTGTTTTCTGCCGCGCTTTTTCTCCATGGTATCCAGTTTGCCGTCGGGGAGAATGGTGAGGATCGGTTTAATACTGAGGGCAGTTCCCACCAGTGCGGTAGCTGCGGAAATTCTTCCGCCCCGTTTCAGATACATCAGATCTTCCACCATGAACCAGTAATTGATTTTTTCGGCATAAGAACGGAGCCGATCGGCACACTCTGTGAGGGACAGCCCCTGTTCGCGAAGAGCTGCGGCGGTCTCGGTCAGAAGTCCCATACCTCCGGTGGCTCCCAGACTGTCTACGACTTCAATGGAAAAACCGGGATAGGTTTCTTTTAATTCTTCTGCTGCCATCCTGGCAGATTCATAGGTAGTGCTGAGTCCGCTGGAAAGGCAGATATAGAGAAGAGACTGCTGATTTTTGGCAAAAGGTTCGAAAGCTTCCACGTAATGAAAGGGAGTAATCTGGCTTGTCTGGGTGGGGATCTTGTTTCGGAGCTTATCGTAGTATTCATGCATCATCTCATTGCTTTCCGGTTTGCAGCAATGGCAGATTTCCTCTCCGAGAACATAATCCATAGGGACAAAATATATGTTATGCTGCTGAAGAAATTCCTGGTCAATATCCAGGGAAACGTCACTGATAATTTCAAAACTCATGGTATTTTCCTCCTGTATGTTCAGGGTTACTTTTTGGACAATTATTGATTTTTCCACACTTGGGTATTATACTATGGAAATATGATGAGACCAATGGGCAATTCAGGGTAAAGTGGGGATTATTCCACAGATTCAAAGAAAGAGAGGAATGCTTTTGGACCGGAGAGTGATGAAAACAAGACAGCTGATTCAGAGTACGTATTTTGAGCTGCTGCGGGAAAAGAAATTAGGAAAAATTACCGTGTCGGAGATTGCAAGAAAAGCCAATATTGATCGGAAAACCTTCTATCTTCATTATGATTCTGTGGAGGAGATTCTCAAATCGATTTGCAGAGATAAGGTGGAGGAGCTGATGATGCTTGTTCAGGAAAACCCTTTGGAGGATAATGGCAATCCTTTGATTGAATTATTTGAGATAATGACAGAGATGGTGGAAAATAATCTGGAGTTCTTCCGGTTTATTGCAGAAAATCCGGAGTATGATCATTTTTTTGACCAGATCAAAGAAATTCTTGTGACATCCGTTGAACAGAAATATCAGCAGCTGTTCCGGCTCACAGTTCAGGAACTGAAATTCTATTCTGAATTCTATGTGTCTGGTATTATTGCCGTGTATATTCACTGGATTCGGGAAGCATCACCTGTTTCCTCCAGGGAATTGGCCATGCTGGTCAGCAATGCGACCATGTATGGTATTCGTTCCATTTTGGTGGACAGTACTCTGGATTCCGCCGAAAAAACGGCAGCAAAAAAGGAGTCTGGGGAGTGACTCCTTTTTTACAGAGGATTAAAATATGAAGAAAAAAAACTATGATGAAAGGTATTATTGTTATTATTATGTTTCCTTTCATGGTTATAGGATAATAAAAAACTGTGTTCATTTGGTGAGCAAAGATTGATGATTCTATGATGTTTTTTTGTAGACTTTGTGTTCATCAGAAGATAAAGTCATTCCAAATGAACGTAACAGGAAACAAAAAGGTGAAGACAAAGAAAAGGATAAAAAGCAAGAAAACAAAAGGAGGAAATTATGGAAACACTGCGTAAATTTGTCCGCTATTATCGCCCATATTTGAATGTATTTCTGCTGGATCTGTTCTGTGCAGCTCTGATCAGTGCCATCGATCTGGCTTTTCCTCAGATCTTAAGAACCATGTCCCATACATTGTTTTTGGAAGAGAGGGAAAAAATATTGGAAACTCTGCCCTGGATTGGGCTGGCACTGCTGGCCGGTTATATTATCCAGGCTCTTTGCAAATATTATGTCAGCTGTCAGGGACACATCATGGGTGCTAAAATGGAAAGGGATATGAGAAAGGAATTGTTCAATCATTATGAACATTTGTCTTTTTCCTATTATGATGGAAATAATACGGGACAGATGATGAGCCGTCTTGTTTCAGATTTATTTGATATTTCGGAGATGGCTCACCATGGACCGGAAAATCTTTTTATTTCTGTGATCAAACTGGTTGGCTCTTTTGTATTTCTTTTCATGATTTTCTGGAAACTGGCTCTGATTTTCCTGGTATGTATCGGTCTGATGGTGTTATTCATGATTCGCCAGAACCGGGCCATGCATGAGACCTTTGCCGATAACCGAAGAAAAATTGGCGATATCAATGCCACTCTTCAGGATTCCTTGTCTGGAATCCGGACGGTTCAGGCTTTTGCCAATGAGGAAGTGGAAGAGGATAAATTCCGAAAAGGCAATGAAGCTTTTCTGACCTCCAAACGGAAAAACTATCATGCCATGGGAAAATTCATGTCATGCAACTCATTTTTCCAGGGAATGCTGTATCTTGTGACTCTGGTTGCCGGCGGTTATTTTGTTGCCACAGGGGAAATGTCAGCGGAAGATATAGCTATGTATGCCCTTTATGTGGGAATCTTTATCAGCCCCATTCAGGTTTTAGTGGAACTGACAGAAATGCTTCAGAAAGGCTTTTCAGGATTCCGCCGTTTCCTTGATCTGGTGGAGACGGATATTGAAATTCAGGATGCACCGGATGCAGAAGCTTTGAAAAATGCAGGAGGAGACGTGGTCTTTGAAAATGTTTCCTTCAGCTATGAGAAAAGTGAAACGGTTCTGAAAAATGTTTCCTTCCGGATTCCCGCAGGTCGTTCGGTTGCTCTGGTGGGTCCTTCCGGAGGTGGAAAAACGACGATATGTTCCCTGCTGCCCCGGTTTTACGATGTGACGGGAGGACAGATCACCATTGGAGACCAGGATATTTCCCATGTAAAACTGGAGAGCCTGAGAAGCGCCATCGGTATTGTTCAGCAGGATGTATACTTATTCGGCGGCACTGTGAAAGAAAATATTGCTTACGGAAAGCCGGAAGCCACCGATGAAGAGATTGTGGAAGCAGCGAAGAAGGCCAATATTCATGAATTTGTTATGAGTCTGCCGGAGGGATATGATTCGCTGGTGGGAGAACGAGGAACCCGACTGTCCGGAGGACAGAAACAAAGAATATCCATTGCCCGGGTATTTCTGAAAAATCCTCCGATTCTGATTCTGGATGAAGCTACCAGTGCTCTCGATAATGAAAGTGAACGTCATATTCAGGCCAGTCTGGAACAGCTGGCGAAAAATCGTACCACCATTACCATTGCCCATCGGCTTTCCACCATTCGCAATGCAGATGAAATCTTTGTTGTAGAGGATCAGGGGATTTCAGAGCGGGGTACCCATGACGAATTGATGCAGAACGATGGAATATATGCCCAGTATTACCGGATGCAGTTCGAAGAAAATATAGAAACGATCCATTCAGCATGGAAATAGAATCAGAAAAGCCGGCAGAACAGAATCTGTCGGCTTATATCAATGAAACCAGCTGCCGGAGATAAATGGTCCAGAAATTCTGATCCTTGTCCCGAACGGAAGTGACAGGGATATAGGGAGTTCCTTTTCTCTGAAGGCGGAAAATCCGCTCCTCCATATCGGCAGGTAAAGGAAAGTAGGTGTCATTTTTGCGGACATATGCTGTATTGGGCGAGGCTTTTTTTCGAAAGTTTTTGTCCACATAGGCTGCCACACTTTCATGGATGGCTGTATCTTCCTCAGGAAGATAATAATACTCCCGGTAATTGGGGAAAAAGTATTTTAATTCTCCTGTAAAAAGAGAAACGGTCAGCTGAAGTTTATCTTCTTTCCAGATGCCGCTGCAGAATTCCGTATGAAAATGAACCGGTACCGGGGCAGTGGTATCCAATCGAAGGAGAACGGTGGCAGTCGAATCATTTTCTGACCATGTCAGCCGTTCGGCCGCTTTCACGGTTCCGGATAAGAAAGCCGGGTAAACCAGTGCCGAAAGCAAATCCGGCATACCAAGGATATCTTCCTCATTATGAAGCAGAAGAAGATGGCGGGCTTCCCAGGCATATTCCGGAAGAGATATCTCCGGATATTTCTCAACGGCCATAGAATACTGTTGTATCATTCGGCTGTATTGATGGTAAACTTCAATCAGCTGTCCGCCATTGTATTCATCTTCCCGGCCGAAACCAAGAAAAGCCTGCAGTGTTTTCAACTTGTTATTTGGAAGATTCAAAAGGCGGCGGCAGGATTTCATCTGCCGATAGATATCCAGACTCGTTCCCGAAAGAAAACCATTGGGAATTCCGTGGAATTCAGCACGCCGATGGAGAAAAGGCAGATCAAAATGATCACCGTTGAAATGAATCAGAAGATCAAAGTTTTGAAAAAAGTCGTTTGCCTTTTCCAGAATCTCTGCTTCTTCTTCCGGTGTTTCTGCAAACCATTGAATGAACTGCCACTCTCCATTTTCCGGGTAGCAGCAGCCGATCAGATAAACAGAACAGTGTTCTGCAGAAAGACCGGTTGTCTCAATATCCAGAAAAACAGCCCGGTTATTCGGAGTAAAATCCGTTAAATCTGTGGAGCAGGAGAGAGAAACGCTTTTTTTGATGATTTCCATGAAAATCTCCTTTCTAGTCCAGCCGTGATTCCAGCCATGTGAATCGAAACATGAAAACAGTTTGCTGAATCAATGAGCCGGAAATAGTCTACTAAGTAGATTATCACAGGGGCCGGTCTTTTTCAACCGGCAGCAGAAGAATAAGAACGTATGTTCTGAAAAATTTTAAGAAAGATTGATTCCCCTGATTCTTTATGTTACTATGATAGTACCGTTTTCCCTGCACTTTTGGCAGAGGAGAAGTGAAAATGGTCCAGGAGGAGGAAACACCAATGATTTCCTATATTAGAGGGACATTGATTGCAGCAGATACAGAAAATATTGTGGTGGAAGCAGGACAGATCGGATACCATATTCGTGTTCCGTTTTCTGTGATTTCCCAGCTTCCGTCTCCGGGAGAAAATGTAAAAATATATACGTATATGCAGGTGAGGGAGGATTCCCTTCAGCTGTTTGGATTTCTTGATCAGGATGGTCTTCAGGTTTTTCGCCTTCTTTTGGGGGTAAACGGTGTAGGACCGAAAGCAGCTCTTGGGGTTCTGTCAGTGATGACTCCCAATGATCTGCGTTTTGCCGTGGCTTCCGCAGATGCCAAGGCCATATCAAAAGCTCCCGGATTGGGGGCGAAGACAGCCCAGAAGATTATTCTGGAACTGAAGGATAAGCTTCGTCTGGAAGATGCCCTGGAGAATGGTTTGAATGGTGCCGTCGGTGTCGGAAGAGGCAGCGACGGTGAAGCAGCCGGAGGAAACCGTTCCGAAGCCATACAGGCCCTGGTTGCCCTGGGATATTCTTCGCGAGAGGCAGCAGAGGCAGTCAGAGCAGTGGATAAAAGTGAGCAGATGGAGATAGAAACTCTATTGAAACAGGCTTTGCGTTATTTGGCCCTTTCCTGATTTGGCAGGAGTCAGAATATGATAGGAAAAGTTTTCTTAGAAAAAGAGAAGCCTTTTTAAAGGGAATCAGTCTAAACAGCAAGGAAGACGAAAAATGGAAAAGCGAATCATCACAACAGAGTTTATGGAGGAAGACAGTAAGATTGAGAACAGTCTTCGTCCCCAGCTTCTGGAGAATTATATTGGACAGGAAAAAATTTGCCGGACATTGAAGGTCTATATTGAGGCAGCGAAATCCAGAGGAGAGTCTCTGGATCATGTTCTCCTTTATGGACCTCCCGGGCTTGGGAAAACAACTCTGGCAGGAATTATTGCCAACGAGATGGGGGTCCACATGAAAATTACTTCCGGACCAGCCATTGAGCGTCCGGGAGAGATTGCGGCTATATTAAATAATCTGCAGCCCGGAGATGTTCTTTTTATTGATGAAATTCATCGTTTGGATCGGCAGGTAGAAGAAGTATTGTATTCGGCCATGGAAGATTATGCCATTGATATTGTGATTGGCAAAGGGGCATCGGCCCGTTCCATTCGCCTTGATTTGCCTCGGTTTACCCTGGTGGGTGCCACAACCAGAGTGGGAATGCTGACAGCACCTCTTCGCGATCGATGTGGTGTGATTCAGCGACTGGAATTCTATTCTCCCGACGAGCTTTCTGTCATTGTGAATCATTCGGCAGAGATACTGGGAGTGGAAATCGATTCTCAGGGTGCCATGGAGATTGCAAGAAGATCCCGTGGAACGCCTCGACTGGCGAATCGCCTGCTGAAGCGTGTCAGGGACTTCGCTCAGGTTCTTTATGACGGAAAAATTACAAAGGAAGTGGCGGATGACACGTTGAATCTTCTGGATGTGGATCAATGGGGGTTGGATGCCATGGATCGAAATGTTCTCTTTACTTTGATTGAAAAATTCGGAGGAGGGCCGGTGGGATTGGAAACCTTGGCTGCTTCTCTGGGAGAAGATGTGGGAACTTTGGAAGATGTCTGTGAACCTTATCTGATACAAAACGGATGGCTGAACCGAACGCCCCGGGGACGGGTAGTCACGGATGTGGTTTATGAAAGACTGGGAATTCCGCTGCCGATGAAGGAATAAGAAGTGGCTCTTGTGGATTCCATGAAAAGAGAATTGCTTTTGAGGAACCTTTCGGGTATAATCAAAGTTCAGGTCGACAGAGCAGATGATTTATCTGTGATATTTTTTACGGCAAAAATGATTTGATTCGAGCTGCTGCGGCAGAGGAGGAACCATGACGAATAAGAATTATACCGAAGTAACGATTTCCGGAAAAACCTATACCCTGGGCGGATATGAAGATGAGGTTTATTTACAGCGCATTGCTACATATATTAATGGGAAAATTGGTGCATTGCGGGAGACTCAGGGATTTCAGCGTCTGACCGGAGAATATCAGAATGTGATGCTTCAGATGAATATGGCAGATGACTATTTTCAGCAGAAGCAGAGAGC
The DNA here is from genome assembly GCA_029007785.1 of Clostridiales bacterium. Taxonomy (GTDB): domain Bacteria; phylum Bacillota; class Clostridia; order Lachnospirales; family Lachnospiraceae; genus UBA3305. Next base: position 7,502 of record JAQXIM010000117.1, read on the forward strand.
AGAACTGCTGGAAGAACGTGTGGATGAGATGGAAAAACAGATCTATGAATTAAAACATGAGCTGGTTGCACAGCAGATTCAGAGAGAGAAGGAGCAGAATGCAGAATAAGGTTTTGTCATCCTGGGAATTGTTGGCTCCGGCAGGATCCTGGAACAGCATGAAAGCCGCCATTACAGCCGGTGCAGATGCGGTTTATATGGGAGGGCCGAAATTTGGAGCCAGAGCTTATGCGGAAAATCCCGATGAGCATGGATTGTTGGAAGCCATTGATTATGTGCATTTGCATGGGAAGAAATTATTCTTAACCGTGAATACTCTTATGAAAGAACGGGAAATGGAAGAGGAGCTGGAAGAATACCTGTCTCCCCTTTATCATCAGGGACTGGATGCTGTCATTGTACAGGATTATGGAGTCCTTTCCTTTGTACGTGAAAGATTTCCGGAAATGGATATTCATATCAGTACCCAGATGACGGTTGCCGGAATCTGGGGAGCAAAGCTGACGGAGGAGCTGGGAGCCAGAAGACTGGTTCTGCCGAGAGAGATTTCCTTAGAGGAGATTCGGGAGATTCATGAAAATACCAGTCAGGAAATAGAGGCCTTCATTCACGGAGCCCTTTGTTATTGTTATTCCGGCCAGTGTCTTATGAGCAGTCTGATTGGAGGAAGAAGCGGTAACCGGGGAAGATGTGCCCAGCCCTGCCGTCTTCCTTATAACGGAAAGCATTTGCTGAATCTGAAGGATATGTGCACTCTGGATATTCTTCCGGATATTCTGGAAGCCGGCGTGTATTCGTTGAAGATTGAGGGAAGAATGAAAAGTCCTCGCTATACGGCAGGCGTTGTCAGCGTTTACCGGAAGTATTTGGATTTATATAGAAAAAAAGGACGTCAGGGGTATCGCGTTGATCCGGATGATCGGGAACTGCTGCGTCAGCTGTTTGATCGGGGAGGCTTTTCCGAGGGATATTATCGCCATCACAATGGCGGGGAAATGATTTTTCTCGGTGACAAACCCAATTTCCGCGATATGGATGAAAAGAAAATGGCGGAACTGGATCAGAAATATCTCGCCCAGGAAAAAAAGGAAAATATTAATGGAACATTAACTGTTTTTTCAGGAAAACCTGCTAAACTGGAAGTAAGCTGCGGAACATTTTCGGTAACTTGTCTGGGCCAGGAAGTGATGACCGCAGAAAAACAGCCGCTGGTAAAAGAGGATGTAGAGAAACGTTTCCGAAAAACGGGAGATACTCCTTTCCAGTGGGAAGCTCTGACGGTTCATCTGGGAGAGGATGCATTTCTTCCGGTAGGAGCCATGAATCGGCTGCGCCGGGATGCACTGGAACAGTTGGAGCAGAAGATTTGTCAGTCCTATCGTCGTGATTCGTAAAAGAAGAGAGATAAGGAGATCTGATATGTTTATCGATGTTTCGATTGAAAATATGGATCATTTGGAGGAAGTGCTTCGTATTCCGGAGGTGAATCAAATCATTCTTCCCGGTGATCGTCTTTCTCCGGAAGAATGGAAGACAAAGGCGGAGCAGATTCATCGCGCGGAAAAAATGGCTTGTCTGGCATTTCCGTATGTTTTTAGAAAAACAGCCGCCGATTATTATCAGAAAATGCTTCCCTGTCTGGAAGAAGCCGGATTCGACAGCTGGTTGGTGAGAAGTCTGGACGAAGCTGGTTTTCTCAGGGAAACCAGTCTGACCGGTGAGAGAATCTTTGATCAGGGAATGTACACATGGAATCATCGGGCTGTATCCGTTATGAAGAAACTGGGAGCCCAGGTACTGACTCTTCCTTATGAATGCCGTCGGCAGGAGCTGGAAGAGAGAGGAGACTGCGGCGATGAGCTGGTTGTTTATGGAAGAATTCCAGTGATGATATCGGCCCAATGTTCCCGAAAAACCATGGGGAATTGTCGGAAAGCGACTGGTATGGGAACGGAAAAGGCAGCAAAAACAGTAGAATACCGAACCTTGAAGGATCGGAAAAAGGCAGAATTTCAGGAAGATTGCCGCTGTCGGTTCTGTTACAGTGTCATTTATAACAGTGTACCGCTCTGGCTGCTGGACCGTGTTCCGGAGTCCTGCCAGAGGATTCGTTTTTCATTTACGGACGAATCAGTGGAAGATGTAAAACAGATTCTTACTTCCTGGACATCAGGAAAGAGGGAGCCAAGAGGCGAGTTCACCCGAGGGCATTTTGCGAGGGGAGTTGAGTAGATGAACAATCTTGTATTAGAGTATTCCAGGTATTTCATGATTCTGATCCTGATTATGTACACGGTTCTGAATTTTTATGTTATGAGAAGTCAGAATCCCCGGTGGCAGAATCGTGTCTGCAGAAAACAGATGCTGTTGATTTTTTTGCTGCAGACATTGGGATATCTTATTATTTATCTGAAAACCAATGATCAGCAGACTCTGATATTTTATGGCGTTCAGGTGGGCGTATTCTTCGTTTACTATATATTCTTTGGTTTGATTTATCCAAATGGATCCAGGGTTCTGATCAGCAATACGATTATGCTGGCGGTCCTGGGGCTGATGATACAGACAAGACTGAATATGGAATACGCTTTTCGACAGTTTTTGTTTATATGTATTGGATTAGTCCTGACCCTTTTGATTCCGGCTGTCATTCGCTATATGCATTTTTTAGCCAAGTGGTCCTGGTTCTATGCCATTGTTGGAATCCTTGTCCTGGTTTTTGTATGGAGACTGGGAAATACCACTTACGGAGCACAGCTTTCCATTAATCTGGGCCCGATTAAGCTTCAGCCTTCTGAATTTGTAAAAATTACTTTTGTATTCTTTACGGCATCCATGCTGCGGAAAAGCCAATCCTTTGGACATGTTGTTGTTACTACGATTCTGGCAGCCATTCATGTACTGGTGTTGGTGGCATCTACAGATCTGGGAAGTGCCCTTGTCTTTTTCATTTCCTATTTGTTCATGCTTTTTGTTGCAACTCATCAGCCTGGATATATGATTGCCGGTCTTGCCAGCGGAGGCGGAGCTGCTGTTCTGGCTTATAAGCTTTTTAATCATGTACGTGTCCGTGTTCAGACATGGCAGAATCCGTTCTATGATTATGAACATGGCGGATATCAGATGGCCCAGTCGCTTTTTGCCATCAGTACAGGCGGCTGGCGTGGTCTGGGATTTTATCAGGGACTTCCGAACACGATTCCTCTGGCACGAAATGACTTTGTTTTTTCTGCCATCGTTGAGGAATTGGGGGCCATTTTTGCCATTGGAGTCGTTTTGATTTATCTGGGATTTATCCTGCAGATGTGTTGGGTATCTACCTGGATGAATGAATTATTCTACAAAATTGTTGGTTTTGGACTGGCTGTCATGTTTGGTTTTCAGGTATTCCTTCATATTGGCGGTGTGATGAAAATGATTCCGGGAACAGGAATTACGCTGCCTCTGATCAGTTATGGAGGAAGTTCTGTGCTCAGTACCATGATTGTCATTGGAATTATCCAGGGACTGCATTTGATGAAAGAAAAGGAGGTGCAGGAACTTGAAGAGAGCAGACGAAGAGAGGAAGAACTCTACTACCAGGAACAGAAACAGCGGGAAAGAGAGTACGAGGGTCGAACACACTGACAGAAATGCCGGAAGGGACCGGGAGTACTATGATGATATGAAGCGAGAAGGAAGACGGCGAGACGAAAGTGCTCGTGAGTCGGATCTGAAACGGGACCGTCGTCCGGAAGGAAGACGGGAAGCGGAAATGCGGAGCGACCGTCGTCCGGAAGGAAGACGGGAAGCGGAAATGCGGAGCGACCGTCGTCCGGAAGGAAGACGGGAAGCGGAAATGCGGAGCGACCGACGTCCGGAGGGAAGGCGGGAAGCGGAAATGCGGAGCGATCGTCATCCGGAGGGAAGGCGGGAAGCGGAAAT
>JAQXIM010000118.1 GCA_029007785.1 Clostridiales bacterium
GTACTTACCTTTTTATACTTGCTGAAGTCCGTTGTATAGAGAAGCTGCATTCTGGGAAGTGCCAGTCCTTCCTCATAGACAAACCAGTAAGGTGTACTTTCCATAATAACCAGACCCTTTTCGGTTGCCTGAGCAATTTCAAAACAATTGACCATACCATTCTTTTTGTCTGCCTTGAAAGTAGGAACCAGCTTTTTACGGGTCCAGTTTTTCAGATCCTTGGATACGTAATAAGAAGCATAATTATATTCACTTAAATCCTCCCGGGTTCTCAGCAGCATAACATCATTGGCAGCCACATACTGACCCTTGACGTAGTAAAGAGACCAGTTCAGAGCATTGCCGTAGTTCTCATTCAGAGTCAGCTTTACTTTACTGATGGTCAGATCCGTTCCGTTTTTCGTGGAAATCAGAATGGGCGTTACATTTTCCGAAGAATGGAAATCACCCCAGTTTGCGGCATAACCGCCGGTCAGATAAAAACAGCCTTTGATATAAGTCAGATTGTAAAACTGAATATAAGTCTGATCATTGAGACCATATTTTTTCTTTACGATACTTTTCAGATCATGAGCTGCTGCACTTTTTCCGTTGGAGGTAAAGAATAAATGTGTGATATCGATCTCCCCATACTCTTCATCCACATCTCCCTTCACATAGGCTGTCATTTTTCCTCCCTCCACTTTATCGATGTAATCCAGATTTTTCACCGATTTGCTTACTTTCGTAAATTTGGAGGAAGAAATACTTTTCTGCACCACCTTCTGAGATGCCGCCTCGGCTTTTACTCCCGGAATACTGAAGAGCATCACAAAAAACATCAGTATGCTGCACAAAACCAGTCCTTTTTTCGCTATACTTTTCTTCATAATATGTCCCCTTTCTCTCCTTGGTTTATTACATCTTGAAACGATAACCCACACCCCAGATGGTCTCGATATACTGAGGTTTCGATGTATCGAATTCAATTTTTTCACGAATCTTTTTAATATGGACAGTAACAGTGGCAATATCACCTACCGATTCCATATCCCAGATGTTGCTGAACAGTTCATCTTTGGTAAATACACGGTTGGGGTTCTGTGCCAGAAAGGCAAGAAGGTCAAATTCTTTTGTGGTAAAATTCTTCTCTTCTCCGTTTACAAAGACTCTGCGGGCGGTCTTATCAATTTTCAGTCCGCGGATTTCGATGATTTCATTCTGCTGTGCACTGCTGCCGATGAGACGATCGTAACGGGAAAGATGTGCCTTTACTCTGGCAACCAGTTCACTGGGACTGAAAGGTTTCGTAATATAATCGTCAGCACCCAGACCCAGACCATGAATCTTATCGATATCATCTTTTTTCGCGGATACCATCAGCACCGGATTATTTTTCTCCTGACGAATCCGCTTACAGATCTCAAATCCATCCACACCGGGAAGCATGAGATCGAGAATATACAAGTCGAAATTCTCGCTGAGAGCACGCTCCAAACCTTTGTCACCGGAATTTTCAATCTCTACCTCAAAACCGCTGAGCTCCAGATAATCCTTCTCCAGCTCTGCAATGCTTTCTTCATCTTCTACAATTAAAATTTTACTCATAAGGTACCTCCTGATATTTCCTCAGAACAAAATGCATGATCGTTCCTGTGCCTTCTTTACTGGTTGCCCAGATCCTTCCTCCGTGATCCTCGATGATTTTCCTAACAATAGAAAGACCGATACCACTTCCCCCTGTAGATGAATTCCGGGAAGAATCGGTTCGATAGAAACGGTCAAAAATGTACGGAATATCCTTTGCCGCAATTCCTTTACCATTATCTTCGATTTCTACCTGAATGAAATCCCCCTCGTCACGAAGACGCAGACTGATAAAGCCCTTCTTCTTATCCATATATTTCACAGAGTTGCTGACAATATTGTTGATGACCCGCTTCAGCTGCTCCCCGTCACCGATGACCACCACATCATCCTTCAGGTAATTGGCAAAGGTCAGTTCCACATTCCGGGCCTCCAGATCCATCCGCAGTTCCTCTGCACAGTCGGAGAAATAATCCTTCACGGATATTTTCGTAAAGTTATAAGGAATACGATTGGTATCAATCTTGGAATAAAGGGTCAGTTCATCAATCAGCTTCTCCATGTCATTGGCTTTGTTATAAATAGTGCGGATGTATTTCTCCAGTTTTTCCGGAGAAGAAGCCACACCGTCAAGAATTCCCTCACAATATCCCTTCACTGCCGTCATGGGTGTCTTCAGATCATGGGAAATATTACTGATCAGGATTTTATTCTCCCTGTCATACTGAATCTTTTCTTCTGCCGTCTCCTTGAGACGTACTCTCATATCCTCAAATCCCCGGCAAAGCTCACTGATCTCATCCTTGCCTTCAACCTGGAGGGAGAAATCCAGATTTCCATTTTTAATTTCCTGGGTCGCTTTCTGAAGCGTAGAAAGAGGCCGGATAATGGAACTGTAGAGCCAGGTTGTCAGAATGACCGCCGTTACAATCAGTACCAGAACCACCATGACGGCAATATCCACCAAAATACTTCGAAATTCCGGAAACAGAGAGTTAATCTTAGTAACAAGAAAGGCCTGTCCGCTTTCCCCATCGGAATAGAGAAAATTCACCTGAGTCACCAGGCACTGGTTTTCTTCTCCTATATAGTAACAATAAGAGTTGTTTCCCAGATTGACAGCTACACTGTTTTCATCGAATAATTGATCATAAAAAGAATCACTCAGTTTCTTCTCACCGCAGTAAACCACTTCCTCCTCCCTGTTTACAACAAGAAAGGATTTACGAAGTTCCAGCTGATCATTCCATGCCTCCCACTGCTCCACGTTTTCCATCTGTTCCGGATCCATCTCTATGGTCCGGCAGATCTCGTCTTTGACCGACTCTGTCATTTTCGTAAAAATAGACAAAACATTCGAAGACATAAGATCTTCCATATTGGTAATTCCATAACTGTTCCGAAAGCTTCTCATCTGAAACTGCCCCATCAGCATCAACGAAGAAAAAATCAGCAGAATGGGGGTAAGAATGACTGCCACAAAGGCAATAATCATCTTGGTACGTATCTTCACTTCATCGCTCCTTATTTGAACCTGAGTTTTTTCATGGAAGAACTGCCGATCA
>JAQXIM010000119.1 GCA_029007785.1 Clostridiales bacterium
GCTTGTAAGGCAGATGCTCTCCCAGCTGAGCTAAGACCCCTTTTAAATTCTTTGTTCAATTTCAAAGAAAGTAGCGGAGAAGAGATTTGAACTCCTGACACTGCGGGTATGAACCGCATGCTCTAGCCAACTGAGCTACTCCGCCATGAAAGTGGGGCCTATAGGGCTCGAACCTATGACCCTCTGCTTGTAAGGCAGATGCTCTCCCAGCTGAGCTAAGACCCCTTTCTTTTCATCCGTTGCACCGGACGTATGGTAGTATATCTCCATTGACGAAAAAAGTCAAGCACATTTTTTCTTTTTTTTAATTTCTCATGAGATATGCTACTCATCTTTGTGCAGCTGCTTCAAAACCTGATTTACATAGGTACTCAATCCGGCAACCAGAATTCCCTGGACAATTGCAGAAAATACAGCCATGGCAATTTCCTGCAAATCGGATAAAGGACTGTTGGCGATCACATAACATCCGCATAAAACAATACCGGTCAAACCAAGAATCAATGGAATAAACTTATCTTTAATCATCTGAGATTGTTTCAAGCCGTTTCCAACGAAATACAGTACAAATGATACAACCATCAATTCCGGTTTTACATAGTTCAAAATCTGATTCATTGTCTCTGCTTCCTGTCAAATTCTCGTTTCGAGATTTGACTTCTTTTTCTAATATATATGTATGACCTTCCTGTTTATTGCCATTACAGCATATTTCATTGTGGGAACAGTCACTGATCCTGTCTTACGAGGGAATCTCGTATAAAACCTTGTTGCTTTTCATCAAACACATTGGTATAGTTAAGTCGATACGGGAATCTTTTTACCCCTTCGGTTTTGTCTTTATCAAGACCAGGGATTGTCGTTGTTATCCCTTATGACTTGTTTTATTTTTCCCTATTAATTATTTTTATCCCTTATCAGAAATTCGATTGATAAACACAGCATTTTTTACACTATCATTTGCGCAGGTATTTCCATGGTACATATTATTTTTAATCCTGCCGCCCAGTCCGGTGCCGCAGGCAAACGAATTTACAATGTGATTCATGAACTTGACAAACAAAGCATTCCTTACGCTCTTCACCAGACAACTCACCCGGGGCACGGCCGGGAACTGGCCTCTTCTCTGTCATTGAAAAAAGATGACAAAGTTCTTCTTATGGGCGGTGACGGCAGTATAAACGAATGGATTAACGGTCTGGAACTTCCCACATCCTGTGCCTTAGGTTTGCTTCCGATAGGATCCGGCAATGATTTTGCCCGGGGGCTGAATCTGAAAAAGAAGAATTCCATGGTCAACCTGATTTCCTGGCTGAAAGAGGCGAATTCACCTTCTTCTTTCCTGGATCTCGGTGAAATCCGTTTTACACCCGGACCAGATTTTTCTGAATTAAGTTCCTCTTCTTTTGATACTTCCGCTTCCCATCAAAAACCTTTGGAGCCTGCTGAACACACCATATCCCAACGTTTTGCTGTCAGCTCCGGAATCGGTTATGATGCCGATGTCTGCCATACAACTAATGCCAGCAGTCTGAAACGAATCTGCAATCGTCTTCACATTGGTAAACTGGCCTATCTGATTCTTGGAATTTTCACTATTTTCCAATACAAAAGGGCCAGCATTACGCTGACCCTGGATCACTCTCAATCGATATCTCTGGATAATATGGCATTCCTTTCCTGCCATAACCTTCCCTTTGAAGGCGGTGGTTTTCCTTTTACCCCTTCGGCAGATCCCAGAGACGGAAAACTGAATCTCTGTCTGATCACTGCTCCTCACCGTTTCTCCCTGGTTCTGACACTTCTTCAAAGTCTCCTTGGAGGAAAACACGTGAGAAGCTCTCATGTTCATCTATTCACCTGCCAACATGCCCAAATCTCGGTAAGCCGTCCTCTCAAACTGCATACCGATGGAGAGGTTTTTTACGGAATTACGAATTTCGAGCTCCGTTGTCATCCATCCGTCCTTCTTTTTCAGGATGAAGCTTCACAAGCTTAAGACGGTAATGGATAATATAGATGCAGCCAAGAATCACCAGACACCAGATCATTGTCCCTGCTATAACAGACATTTCCGTCTGATAAAAACGATCCAGCAGTGCTGTTTCAGATCCAATGACCGAAATCAGATTTGCTCCGCAATGTACCAGAATGGGTGCCGTCAGATTATGGAATTTTTCATATACATAAGCAAAAATCAGTCCCAGAATCAAGGCATAAACAAACTGGAGAAAATTCCCATGGTAAAGGGCAAACAGGATAGAGGACATGACAATGGCTGTATTCGGACTGCAGAAAGCCTTCATCCGTCCCATAATCAGGCCGCGGAAAAGAATTTCTTCTGTGATTGGCGACAGGATTCCAATTCCGATAAGTTCTGCCGCCAGCTGACCCCGGTACAGCTGCTCAGCTACCTGATTCAGGTTTTCTGTATAATCTCCCATGAGACCGCTGATATTCATCATGTTATTCACAGCAAGCGAGGCCGCAATTCCCAGGACAAAAACAACCAGATAATAAACGGCAGAAATCCGGTCATATTTCCTGTATTCTGAACCTTCCTCCTTCCTGTCACCCAGGAAAAGGAACCATACTACAGGCAGCATAATCAAACTGGTAACCGCTGCAATTTCATAACTATACTGAGTTAGAATCACCGTAGTCTGGGACAAAAGACTCTGGTAATCGAGAGCACCGCCTGTTACCTTGATCTGAATAATACCAACTGTCATGGCCAGAATGGTTGCCAGAATAGATACAACATAACTAATTCCGAAATAAATCAGAATCGGGTACATGACCCGCCAAACGGCTTTTCCGCCGCTATCCTTTTTTTGATTCATCAATTTGTCTGATTCTCCCTTTTCTTCCGCTATATTTGTGCTGTATTTCTGCTTTATTTCTAAGACTTCTCCAGGCTCTTCTCAGAACCTTCTGTCTAATCACATCATGCTGATAAGTATACCCGATTCCTTTTCCCCATGCAATAAAATGATTATAAAAAAAGCTTATATTTATTGGGATGATATCGATATCCCTGGTGCAAAACAAAAGCTTTACCAATAGAAAACCCCTGCATTGAAAAGCAGGGGCTTAGTTCTCTCTCATCCCTTTGAAATTGCCGTCAGCAGTTTCCAGGTTTTCTCTCATTCCTGTAATGCCTATAAAGCTGACATCGGAAGTTTCCGTTTTTATGGATTAAATGGTAGCAATATTAACCATGGTCATGGTTTCGTCTGCAGTTTCGAGAGCGGTAGCCAATGCATTGGCAGTATCCAATGCAGTAAAGCAATGTACCCCCGTCTCAATAGCAATTCGACGAATCAGGAATCCATCTCTGTTTTTCTCGGATCCTCTGGTGGGAGTATCAATAACCATATCCAGACGATGTTCGTAAAGAAGGTCTGCCACATTGGGACTGTCACCATGGAAACGGTTTACCGTCTCAACCTTCACACCGCCGGCTTTAAGAGCTTTTGCGGTACCGGAAGTAGAATATATCTTATATCCCAGACGTTCAAACCGTTTTGCCAGAGGAATGATTTCTTCCTTATCGGCATCACGAACAGTAATCAACATTTCCTTCTTATTGGGAAGGGAAATTCCTGCTCCCAAAAATGCTTTATGAAGAGCTTCTTCATAATTCTTTGCAATACCAAGGACCTCACCGGTAGATTTCATTTCCGGACCAAGACCAATGTCGGCTCCGCGAAGTTTTTCAAAGGAGAATACCGGCATCTTAACAGCAATATACGGGGAAGAAGGCTGAAGTCCCGGTTCATAACCAAGCTCACGGATCTTCGCACCGGTAATTACCTTGGAAGCCAGTTTTACAATGGGAATTCCTGTTACTTTACTAATGTAAGGTACAGTACGGCTGGAACGAGGATTTACCTCGATTACATAAACCTCATCCTGGTAAACGATGAACTGAATATTGATCAGGCCGATTACGTGGAGAGCCTTGGCAAGACGTGCCGAATACTCTACAATCTTATCCTGAATTTCCGGCCGAAGAGTATTGCTGGGGTATACGGAAATACTGTCTCCGGAGTGAATACCGGCTCTCTCAATATGCTCCATAATACCAGGAATCAGAATGTTCACACCGTCACATACGGCATCTACTTCCACTTCACGACCGGTCAGATACTTGTCGATCAGAATCGGATGTTCCTGCGTTGTCCGGTTGATGACTTCCATGAATCTGCGGATATCGTCATCGTT
>JAQXIM010000120.1 GCA_029007785.1 Clostridiales bacterium
ATTATTTATCAAAATGAAAGAAAAAGCTTTATCATGAAACATTTACAGGAGGTATGCTTATGAAGAACAAGAAAAAAATAGCCATGACTCTTTCCGCCGGTATTCTGGCCATCGCCTTAACCGGATGTTCCTACTACTCAGGTTATGACTCCATCATCAACAAAAAGGGAAGTGGAACCTTTTCCATCACCAGCGGTCTGGACAAAGCATCATTCAATGGTCTGGTCGAAGCTGAAGTAATCACAAAAAAAGAAGCCAAGGCGGCCATGAATTCCATGGATAAAATGAAGTATGACGGAAAGACAATCTATTATGCTACAAAAAGCACAAAATTTTCTTCTCCGTCCAAACTGGAAGCCATCCTGACCGATGAAGAAGCCTTCGCTGCTGCATTCCCCAGTTCCGAGGATACCGATATTTCCGAAGACGGCGGCACCGTTTTTACTTACGTCCATGTTTCCAACAATACGTTCTACGGATATCCCAATATCGGTGAAGATAATAATGAAACCCTGAAAGAGATGGAAGAAGAAATGGATTTAACCATCTATACCGACTTTTCTTTCACCTTCCCGACCAAAGTGAAACAGACAAACGGCACTGTCAGTGAGGACGGAAAAACCGTAACCTGGAAGACAGAACTGGTTTACAGCGGAGAAGCACTTTATGCAACGACGGCTTCGGAAGCAGCTCCCAAGGTAACAACCAATATTACCAAAGGTAAGATTTATACAAAACCTGTCACCTTAACGACCAAATCCGGTACCGGCACCATGTACATCAATGGCGATCTTGTCAAGAGCGGCGATGTCATCAAGAAAGACGGCAAGAAAACCCTGATCATCATGAACCAGTGTCAGTCTCAGACCAAGATTAAATTTACGGTTGACACAACTGCACCTGTAATTTCCGGTGCTTCCAACAATAAGACCTACAGCAAAAACGTTAAGCTTACTTTCAAAGATGCTACCAGCGGTATCAAATCCGTTACGGTAAACGGCAAAAAGCTTTCCGCATCCCAGATCAAGAATGGTTATACCATCAGCAAGAACGGTTCCTATAAGGTAGTTGCTGCAGACAAAGGTGGTTTAAAGAAGACCGTTTCCTTTAAAATCAAGAAATAAGAATGAAACCTGACGCAAAACAAATATACATCCAGAACCTGCTGCAGCAAAGTATCCGGATGCATAACAGCGTCAAAGACAATAACACCCTGGCATAAACCAGGGTGTTATTGATTTCCTATTCTATTTATCTGCAATAATGCCTGTACTGTCTGTTCTTCGATTTCTTCTGACGCTTATGTACGATTATTCCATGTTGATGCCGGAAAATGTACGCATGGTTACCGGTGTTCTATAATCCCAGTCAGAAATTTTAATTCCTGATTTTTCGTTGGAAGCATGAACAACCAGCCCATCCCCGATATAAATACTGACATGGTTCACAGTTCCGGAGCTGTTTCCATAAAAAATCAAATCCCCGGCTTTTAAGTCTTCAAAAGATTTGACTTCTTTTCCCATGGCTGCCTGCTGACGGCTGCTGTGAGGAAGAGATACACCGAAGGCTTCATAAATCTTCATGGTAAAACCGGAACAGTCTACGCCGTTTTCCAGATCTTCTCCTGCCCACACATAGGGGTACCCCAGATAACTCAAAGCCATCTTAACCAGTTCTTCTCTGGGCTCGTCCTCCCAATCCTTGATAATATAAGCAATCTCATCACTGGAAGCAAAACCAATGAAATTATCTGCAGATATCATCGCATACTGATTGTTGGCATCCAGGAGTTCATATACTTCATCGCTAAGCAGCTGAAATGCAACGATTCCTTCAGAATCTGCATTCATATATACAGGAGTAGACTCCTCACCGAGGGAAGTTACGTAAAGAAGCTGTTCCCCAATCAGATATTCCTGGGCTTTCCATCGGCAGAAAAGATCCTCGGGACGAACATATCCTTTTTCCCCATCTTCACCATAGGAAATCTGATACCATACTTTCGTTTTATTCTTTTTGTTTGTCTTCTTCTTTATTTTCTGTATGGTAACGACTTGTCCGCCATCCAATTCACCGATTATTTCACTCTTTTTACTTGCCGATTCGAATACTGCAACTGTTTTCTCTTCCGGATTAATAACTGCAAGATCATCCAGATTTTTTCTTACTGAGGCAAATGCCTGTCCTTCCGGAACCAGGGCCAATGCTGCAGTCAAAGTCAATATCAGGGTACGCTTCATCTTCACAAAAACACCTCATAATTCATCGCTTATGACATCAGATCGTTCGGATATCCTTTTTCCTTCCTCCTGCGTGAAAGAATCATCCGCAGGCAGCAGGATGGATAAGTGAACCAATCATCATACCTCAACTTATATTTAATTTAAAAGCCTTGATCATTATATAATAACCTTATGACAATTTTGTGAACATAATTACCAAAATATAACTTTTTTCATTATAATACTGTCACATCTGGTTCCAACAGCTGATCCTTCATGGCAAGAGCAAACTCTTCGGCTCTATCCTGAATTCCCTCTACCTGACCAATACTCCCCGGATCATTGGCTGTTTCCATCATAACAAAACGCGGCGGCAAAATAAAAGTCTTATTCATGGATAGACTTCCCAGCAGCTGCTCCGCCAGAATATTGCCGCCGCTGTAACCGGAAACAACAAGGCTGAACAAGTATTTATCAAAAAACTGACGTTTTCGATAAAGAGAAGTAAGACGATTAATAAAAGCCACCATATTGGCACTGATAGAATCATTGTAATTTGGACAAAGCATCACCAGTCCGTCACATTCCGCCACAGCAGGATATACCTGTTCCACAATGACGCCGCCATAATAACATTGTCCTCTTTCACTGTAATGCATACACATGGTATAGGGACAGCCGCCGCAGTCATGGACTTCTCCATTTCGCAGCGATATTTCCTGGAATTCCATGGAATCCTTCAGTACAGATTTTATCATCCCCCAGAGCTGAAGAGTATTGGATGTCCCTCTTACACTGGCATGAAGAACAAGAATTTTTGGTTTTTTGCTGTGAGGCGGCTCAAATTCCATCAGCCGCCGGACCGCTTCCTTCATACTGATACGGTATGCTTCCTGCAGTCCCACGTTCCAGTTTTTTGCATTCACCCTGTAATTATAAAGGGATCCCGTTCCTTCCACCAGACAACGTCCGGGAAAAAGGCATCCGGCCAAATTGGCTGCCAATACCAATTCCCGGCCCACCGATTTTGTATAAAACTCCGACTCGCCATCCACAATAACTGTTCCGATACAATTCTGAAAAAAATGGGAATCCTCACGGATTTTCATCAACATCCGAACCCATTCCAGGTTGATACCAGATGCCCCCAGTCTGACAAAAAACAGAATCCGCCGATCCTGAATCGGCGTCAACTGCCAGGCAAACTGAATTTCCCGGAGTGTCAGCCCCGGTTCCTCTCTGAGTTTCCGAAGGAAATCATCCACCCGGGGATGTTCCTCTCCGGCAGTCTCCGGTATAATCAAATATAGTTCTCTCAATGTATCACCTTCAAATTCTGATAGGCGTGATTGCACCTTTGAAATAATTCATCCGGCATTTCCGGGTTTTCCACCTCAAATCCTTGTTCTGTGGTCCTGTTTCTGCATCCGAAGAAAACTTCTTTCATCCATACTGAACTGTAATTCCAATCCCCTCTCAGCATAGCAAGAATGGAATAGGCTCCGGAGGAGATGGCAGGTGCCATATAGGGTTTAAATCCCATTTCCCGCATAACCAGATTTGCATGGGCAGTCAAATCTGTCAGTTCTACGGAAAGTTTATCATCGTAATGATTCAAACTGTTGGCTGCCACCAGATCTTCTCCGTGGGGACCATATACTCTTCCTTCCGTTAAATAGGAAGAAAACTTTGCTTCCCGTCGGGCATAATACACTGCCCGGGCATTCATTACGCCCAGACCGAAGCCTTTTACCCGCTCCGGCTCCAGGCCGGCATCTGCTGCCACGAAACAAAGGGGATCTACCGGATCGGAAACAACGGCAAACAGACCCTGATAGGCCTGCTGAACCGCTTTTTCCGCTATTTTCCGAACCAATCCTGAATTTGCCTGAAACTGAGCCATTCTTACATCTCCTGTTTTTTCCTCCAAAGGAGGGACCCTCAGCGAGGCACAGAAAAGAAAGACGTCACAGCTGAATAATTCCGACTCTTTCAGCACAGTTACCTTTGGTCCCATCTGATCCCTTTCAGGCGGAACCATCTGATTCATTTCAAATTCCCATCGTTCCGGAACGCCTTCTCGGATATCATAAATACCAATTTCCGAAATCACATCTCTTCCCAGAAGACGAAGGCCGGTAAGAAGCATACCTCCCACATCCCCCAGGGCAAAAAGATGTACTCTCTTTTTACTTTTATTCCACCAGGCCATCTGTTCCCGGGAGCCCACAAAAAATGCTGACTCCTCCCTTCTTTCCCCTCTTAACTCAGATAGTCTTCTCATATTTATTCTTTCCTCTCCACATTACCTTAATCAATACATAGATATCCCGATTTTCCCACAATTCCCTGAAGACGTATGAGACGCTGAATATCGTTTTCAATATAAACCGAAGCCTGAAAATTTTCATTATATGTCATAAACAAACCTTTGTCCGGGCAGGTAGGGGACAAAATCACTTCACTCAACCGGTTCAGGGTCAGATTTCGTTCAAATAACTTCTGATACTCTCTCTCCAGAACTCTCATGATGTCTTTTGCGTTTTGCAGACATACAGCGGACAAATTGTAGGTCGCTTCCATATTGTCCAAAATCAGGAATTCCGGGGCTACGTAAGGCAATATCAGATTAACCGATGTCAGCAGACCGGCAGAATTACTTCCGCCGGATCGTACGCTGTCACCGCCGATAAAAGGATACAGAGTAGATTCAACAAACCAGGACGACAGATTCGGAATAAAATATGCATAATCCGGCGTCAGATTATATTGAGACACCAGATCCCTTCCATTGGCAGTCATAATACCAGTCAGAATCCGGCTGATGGCAATATGGTGTTCCCTCAGCATGGGCTCCAGTTCCTGCAAACGATATCCTTTATGAAGCAGATCATCAACCAATATTACTTCCTGATTAAAGGAATGAATGGTACGAAGCTGGGTTGACAGGGGTGAATAGTTGGGATATTCCATAATGGAGAATCCTCTCATATTGGCATTGAATACTTTCTCTGTATGAAGTGCCTTTGTTACTGTGTTGGGTGTTACCGATCCTCTCAGCACTTTACCGAAAGGCACACACATCTTTTCTCCCAATTTTCGCGGCCTAATGATCTTATTCGGTACCTGGTTAATTTCTGCAATTTTCTGTACCAGTCGATGATGCATGATGGATGAATCAAAGGAGAGTACAAGGGTTCCAGGCTTGAATTTGGTAATCGCAATCTGAAGCTTTTTATGTGCTTTCTCCATCACTTCCCTTACCGCTTTGTTGGTATTGAAGGGCTCTTTGATAACCGTCTCAATATTCTTTATAAGAATATAAGGCTTATGCATATCCACTACCATGACAGTTTCCGGCTCGCCTTCCTTTGTCAGCCGCAGAAATCCCTGACGGATTAAAGTTTTATCCACCTGGTTTCTGCGCTCTTCCATATAGGAAAAAGAATGATAAAGACAGCAGGTATATTCTCTGGCCAGATAATGAGCTAAAAGCTCAGTGAGAACAATCTGGAAATAGTCATGGAGAGGGCTGTCTTCCGGGGCGTAAATTGCCTTGATCAAAAGAATTTTTCCTCTCGCCTGTTCACGGATATTCTTTGTCATTTCCAGATCACGGAACTCTTCCAACAGATCTGAATTGGCAATTTCTTTGGCCGCCGCCACAGCAACCGGCACTCCGCCTCTTTCCTCATCCCGGAGAAGTGCCAGTGACAAACCTTCCTGCTTCAGATTTCGAACAATACTTTCTGCATTTTTTTTCTTCCAGACGGTTCTGGTCAATTCCTCCCACAATTCTTCCGGCACCTGTTCCAGGACATCGCAATTGATGGATCTTGTAAAGAGAATCGGTTTATACTGAGGTTCTCTTAAATACAGATTATTTTCATAAATATACTTCTGAGCCATGGGATCAATCAGATTGGAAATATCACGGTTCAGATCAATGTTTTCACGGATTCTTGTGGAGCTGATATCTTCCAGATAAACAGGCAGAGAAAGGGTTACCACATTTCCCTGGATCACACCGCTCTCCTCCGAGGAGCCGCCTTCCGAAGAATACTCAGCACCACGGCGCCGAAAGATAATATGATCGAAAGTATGAATCGAATTCTCTTCCGGTGACTTCTTATAAGCAGAAGCATGGGCAGTTACATCACTTCCTGCCACAATATATACATCTTTCCCCGGAAACAGTTTTCTAAGATTTCCCAAATCCTCACAATTGGCAATATTAACCGGTATATCATCCGGGAACATAAACACACCGTTGTCTGATGCCGTAGACATGGCTGCAATCTTTCGGCGAATCAGTCTGGGCTGGGTTTTCTTTGACCATGAGAACTCATCAATAGCCAAATATACTTCAAAACCTTTTTTACGAATTTCTTCCACGATTCCCTTATGGCTCAGAGAAAAAGGATCGAAGGTTCCCGGGAAGAAAGCCACTTTTTCGCTCTCTTCCAGCATCAGCTTACCGTTTTCTAACAGATAGTCAGAAATAAAGCGGTAAATATGGTTCATGGAAGCTGCATCGATAAGGAAGGACAAAGGATCTTCCTTTTGATCTCGAAGAATATGAATTCCTTTTTTGGCAAGGAAACGATAGAAAAGGAATTTATCATCCAGGGATATTCTCTTGTTTCCAAAAACATACTCTCCAAGGACAAAGCAAGATTCCTGAGCCACCACATTGTGATCGCTGGCCATGCCGCGAAGAAGAAGACCAAGAAGGTGATTGATTCTCCGAATGTGGTTCTCCTCTTCTTCCTGAGGATTTTTCCGGATATACTCGGGATAATGCTGAATCAGAACACCGATGGTATCCAGAGTAACACAGGCAACCGGATCGTTTTCATTCACCAGCATATGGTCGAGTACCAGAATAATTTCTTCCAGTTCCTCCGGCTGAAGGCTCAGAATCAGCCTTCCCAGATAATTGGGTATATTTTTAGAAAACTCATTTTCACCCAATTCCAGGCTTTTCAGCAATTCCATGGCAACCTCATTGCAGGACTCATGGGAAATATATTGGGAACACTGAATCAGAGTCTCACCGGCCAGATGGCGAACATCCGTACACTCGGATCCGGTAAGAAGATTGACCAAATGTGTAGTAGTATGTACCGGCTGTCTGTTTTTACCAATCTTCAGCTGGTTATTCAAATATTCAATATTCACCATTTTACAAATCCAGGGAGTTGCCGTCTTAAGGTTTTCCAGGAAAACCTGACCAATGGATGCCTCATCATCCATGATATCGGCCCCTTCCGTTTCTCCCCAGGTTTCCGGACTCAGATGAAGAGCCAAACCAATTTTTTTCTTCAGATAGCGAATGCTGATCAGAGAACGGTTGGGAATCTGCTCCATAAGCTGCTGTCCATAGGCATAGATCACAGCGAAATGGTCAGAAGTCTCCAGCAGGCGGGAGATGTAATCCAGAATGGAAACCTCCAGTTCCAGATTTCCACGCCCGGAAAAGGTTAGAATAAACTGCATAAAGATCTCGAGATCATCCTCCCGACATTCCCCTGCAGGAATGCTTAAGAGTGCCCGAATCATACAGAATGCGGTAAATTCATCCCTGCCCGTATTCCGATATTCCTGAACGATGACATCCATATAATCTCTTTTCCGGGCAGATCTGGCATTACTCAACACAGAAGAAACCAGAGTTTCCATCTTGTATCCCAGCCATTTTTTATGCTGCTCAGTCACTCGGTAATCCGGATTCAGAATCATATTCAGATACTTCTCGAATACATCTTTACTGGAAGACTCCTGAAAGAAGGGAAGCATTCCATCAGGAATTTCCTTTCGATATTCTCTGTCGTAATGGGCAATCAGATTACCCATAAGAATACCGGCTGCAGAACGAATATCTCCTTCCCGATGCATCAGCAGTTCAAACAAAAAATTGATCGTCATCAATTTTTGATGCTGATTCATATATGTGCAGTACTCCCGGAAAATATTGAGATAAGTTCTTGTATGCTTCCAGTCTTTTTCACTTCTGGCCGCTTCAAGAATATTGGCAAAGAGAGTTTCATGATTCAAAATGTGCATGAGCTCAACGTTATGACGGATCGCATAATGCTTATACGCATCGATGACTTCATTTCCAGCAAGAAGTGCCGTATCCTTTACTGTAACTTTTTCCGGTATGGTCTCAGCAAAGTCGGTATGGATTCCCAGACTCACCATATAGTTCTCAAAATCCACCAGTTTTCCGTAAACTCTGCGGTATCTCTTTTCCTTTGCCTGATCCACATTGTCCAGTTTTCCCAGAATAACATCAAAGGAGTCCTTCAGAGTATAGAAATGTATTTTTTCTCCATCCTGATCTCTGGTACTTTTCACCCGGAAATCTGCATAAATCAGAAGCAAAGATTCCATGGACAGATTTTCCAGTTCCAGATCCCAGGTAGAATGGTTTGCTGCAATATAACTGATGCCAGGCATATTATTTCTCTGCAGGCACTGATCGGTATAGTAATAGTGAAGATAGGGAACGCGACGGCTCTCCGAATCCTTACACCCGAATTTACCGATATCATGACCAATGGCAGCAGCAGACATAAGACCCAAATCTACTTTTGCATGACAAGTATGCAGCTGTCTTGCCATATACATGGCGACAAAATGGACACCTGCAATATGCCCCAGCGTGTTGAAGCTGGTAATCTCCGAAGCGATTCGCATAAACTCAAGAAAATATGTGTTTTTGCAAAATCGAAGAAACTGTTCGTACTCGTTTTTATAAATGCTCTTTTCCGTTTCTTGTTCATTTGCCAGCTGAAAATGAAGTTCCGGACTAAAGCCAAGGCATTCCTGCTCCGTCTCCACACTAATCCGAAGCACCTCCATATAAAACAGCTTTCCCCGCTCATAAGCCGGTTCCATCACATTCGGAAAATTATCGGGATAAAGGACGTATTTTCCATCTGCAAATAAAAAGGAAAGCCAGCCCTGCTCCGGCTCCGGAGACAGACGATCCATTTCTTCCCTGCACGCTTCCAGAATACTGGCACAACGAAAGTCCCTTGCCTCTGCCAGTTCCTTCAAATTCTGACGGAATTTTTGACGATGGAGAATCTTTAACATCTCTTTCTTTGTCCAGCCGAATTTTTTCAGCAAAGATCGGTCTGTCATTCCTATTTCCAGTTTTTCCTGCCATATATGATAAATATCGGTAAACATAATTACAATGCCTCCTGCCTGTACACAAGTTTTCTCCGATATAAGACACGCAAAATTATCTATTTTCAGGGTGACTTATACTAATATAGTGAATCATAATCAGCCAATCACATCGCTTTCCTGTGTGATATGGCCAATCATTTATTATTTGCTGTACTCGTTAATGGTACAATATTCTGATATTATTTACAATTTTAATTTCAAAATAATAGGAGTTCCTGTGTTCATTTTTTTAAGAAGATTTCCCCGAAACATACCCAAGCTATTTTCATACGATACACTATAAACAACTGAGGTGACTTCTATGAGTGATCTTACTGCAACAAACTGCGGCGGTGGCTGCGGTACTCCCAGCAACGGCTGTGGCTGCAACCTGATTTTCATCCTTTTACTCCTTAGCTGCTGGGGCAACGGCGGCACCGGTTTCCTGTCCGGCGGTGACGGATGCGGATGCAGCGGCGGATGCGATAATTGGATCTGGATTCTGATTCTTCTTTGCTGCTGCGGCAACGGATTCTAATCCATGGGAAGGCGTGCTCCCGAAAAGAAGCACGCCTTCTTTATGATTTTTTTCCGAACGATTTCGGATATGAGTTCATTTCCTATTTTATCAGACCTTGTTCTTCCCTCAGTAATCTTATCCTTTTTTCTCCTTGTTATCGTACCCTGAAGAAATCTCCTTTTCCTTCTTCCTTTTCTTCTCTTCTTTCTGCCGAAGACATTCTTCATCTATTTCATATACAATATTTCCTTCATGAATCAATTTATGATACATACTGTTCTCCCTGGCCTTATATAATAATTTATGTAGCATGGAGTCCTCTGTTCTTGCATATCATGATATCAGAATCCCAAGAACCTGCGGAAGTACTACCTTTTCCCAACAAAATGAACCTCATCACAATTAGGGAGGTGTTGAAATGAATGGTTCTCAACAGAATGGAAATTCCCCTTTTGACGGAATGTCACCGGAAAAAGTACAGTTTTTGATTCAGATGATGGGACAGATGAAAGGAAAAAGCAGTACCGATCTGCTTTCATTTCTTTTATCCGCAGGATCCTCTGCACAGAAAAACGGCATGGATTTTTCAGATCAGGAAACACAGCATATTCTGGAAATTCTGAATCCCAATATGACTCCGGAAGAAAAAAAACGAATTGAAATGATGAGAAACCTCTCTCGAATTATTGCCATGAAAAATCAGAAACAGCCATAACGGAAGCTAAAAATCTATCCATGGTCTTCTATGTAAAACAGGCTGCAGTAAAAACTGCAGCCTATAAAAGGGAATACTTAAAAAGTGATATCATTTTTCCGAGCCAGAAGTTTTGCACCTGCTACGATTATAAAACCGCCGCAGACAGCACCGATCACAATAATAACCGTGCCCAGAACAATATTTGTAATACCTGAGCTTTTCATTGTATTATAAATCTTTTCCATAAAACCCCTTTATTATTTCTGAACAATATTGATCAATCTTCCAGGTACATAGATTTCCTTCACAATCGTTCCGGTAAGACGGCTTGCTACAGCTTCCTTACCTGCTGCCAAAGCTTCTTCTTTCGTGGCATCTGTAGGCAGATTTACATAGCCACGGATCTTTCCGTTTACCTGAACGGCAATTTCAGCCATCTTCTCCACCGTCTTTGCCTCGTCATAAGTCGGCCAGGTTGTCTGGTAAAGATTTCCTTCCTGACCCTGCAGCTCCCAAAGTTCCTCGGTGATATGAGGTGCCACCGGATTCAACAGAATAAGAAGAACCTTATACTCATCCTTGGTGATAGAGCCGGCCTTATAATACTCATTGACCAGATTCATCATGGCAGCAATCGCAGTGTTATATTTCATATCTTCATAGTCATTGGAAACCTTCTTAATGGTCTGATGAATCAAAGTCTCCAGTTTGGAAGAATATCCTTCCCCTTCTCCGACAATATCCTGGAGTTTCCATACACGATCCAGGAATCGACGGCAGCCTTTTACGCCATCATTGGACCAGGAAGCAGCCATATCGAAAGCACCGATGAACATCTCATAGGTTCTCAGGGTGTCAGCACCGAATTCATTGACAATATCATCGGGATTGATTACATTGCCTCTGGATTTACTCATCTTTTCGCCGTTCTCACCGAGAATCATACCGTGAGAAGTTCTCTTCTGATAAGGTTCGGGAGTCGGCACTACGCCCTCATCATAGAGGAATTTATGCCAGAAACGGGAGTACAGAAGATGGAGGGTGGTATGTTCCATTCCGCCGTTGTACCAGTCAACCGGCAGCCAGTATTTCATTGCTTCCGGATCTGCAATGCAGGTATCATTGTTTGGATCAATATAACGAAGGAAATACCAGGAGGAACCGGCCCACTGAGGCATGGTATCGGTTTCCCTCTTGGCGGGGCCGCCGCAGCAGGGACAGGTGGTATTTACCCAATCCGTCATGGCAGCCAGAGGGGATTCACCCGTATCTGTAGGCATATAGCTCTCAACATCGGGAAGCTCCAGAGGAAGATCTTTCTCATCCAGAGGAACATATCCGCATTTTTCACATTTTACGATCGGAATCGGTTCGCCCCAGTATCTCTGTCTGGAGAATACCCAGTCACGAAGTTTGAAGTTGGTCTTAGGGATTCCGCATCCATTCTCATCCAGCCAGGAAATAATTGCTTTCTTTGCTTCCTCTACAGACATGCCGGTAAGGAATCCGGAGTTAACCAGAACACCGGTAGCAACATCGGTGAAAGCAGCCTCCTGAACATTGCCGCCTTTGATTACCTCGACGATAGGAAGTTCAAATTTCTTTGCAAATTCCCAGTCTCTTTCATCATGGGCAGGTACGGCCATGATTGCACCGGTACCATAGGACATCAGTACATAGTCGGAAATCCAGATCGGGATTTCTTCCCCGTTTACAGGATTCACGGCAGTCAGTCCGTCAATGCATACACCTGTCTTATCCTTTGCCAGTTCGGTTCTCTCGAAATCAGATTTGCGGGAAGCCATCTCACGATATTCTACGATAGCATCCCAGTTCTTGATTTCATCCTTAAACTGATCGATATAAGGATGCTCGGGAGAAAGTACCATATATGTTACACCGAACAGAGTATCGGGACGAGTGGTGTAAATACGAAGCTTTTCTTCTTTTCCTTTCAGCTTGAAGTCTACTTCTGCACCGTGAGAACGTCCGATCCAGTTTTTCTGGGATACTTTTACTCTCTCAATATAGTCAACCTGTTCCAGGTCATCTACCAGTTTATCCGCATACTCTGTAATCTTCAGCATCCACTGGCTCTGAGCTTTACGGATAACGGGAGCGCCGCAGCGTTCACATTTTCCGTTTACAACCTCTTCATTTGCCAGACCTACTTTACAGGAAGTACACCAGTTGATGGGCATGGAAGTCTTGTATGCCAGTCCTTTTTTGAAGAGCTGCAGGAAAATCCACTGGGTCCAGTGATAATAATTCGGATCCGTTGTGTTAATTTCACGATCCCAGTCAAAGGAATATCCAAGAGACTGGAGCTGTTCTTTAAATCTGGCAACATTATTCTTGGTTACGATCTTCGGATGAATTTTATTCTTGATCGCATAGTTCTCCGTAGGAAGACCAAAAGCATCCCATCCCATGGGGAACAGTACATTGTAACCTTCCATACGGCGCTTTCTGGATACAATATCCAGAGCGGTGTAAGGTCTGGGATGTCCAACATGAAGACCCTGACCAGAGGGATAAGGGAATTCAACTAACGCATATAATTTGGGTTTTGAGTAATCGTTGGTAGCTGCAAAAGCTTTGTCTCTCTGCCAAATCTTCTGCCACTTTTTCTCGATCACTTTCGGATTGTAAGCTTCGCTCATTATAACCGATCTCCTTTTCCTAATAAAAATCCCCGCCTGCCTCATTATAGAGACGAACGGGGAAGATTCGCGGTACCACTCTATTTCACGGCTATGCCGTGCACTCAATCCGTTCGATAACGGGAACTGCCGCTTTCTCTTATTTCACCATGAAGGTGGTTGGGAGAAAGTGCTCCAAGGCCAGTTCAGAAAAGTCCGGGACTGTCTCGCACCTGCCGACAGCTCTCTGGACGCCTCGCTTTTCCTACTATTCCTCATCAAAGCATCTGATATTCATTAATGATTCCATGCTTCCTTTTTTACCTCCGGTCATACTGCAGAGGCTTCTCCGAATATACAGCATCATTTACAAAAACGATTGCTGCTTTTCCAAATGCATCACTGTCTATATAATACCACCTTTGCATTTTCCGGATACATAACTTTCCTTATAAAACCGTCTCTGCATTTTCCGGATACACAACATTTCGAAGCAGGAAACACTCGGTTAATATTTTATACATCCGGGAATGTTTTGTCAACCGCAGAAGAGGTCTTTTCAGGAAAATCTATAAACCGCAGAGGAGGTTTTTTCAGGAAAAACGCAGCTTTCCCATTCTGTGCAAAAAAATCCCCATCACCGATCCAGGGGATTCAGCAATGGGGATTCAATTAGCTATATTATCTGTAATCCAGGATTCCAGAAAGACTACTCTTCTTTTGCAGCTGCTCTTGCTTCGATTTCTTTCTTCTGAACATCAGCAGGTGCCTGCTCATAACGGCTGAACTCATAGGAGAAGCTTCCGATACCACCGGTCATGGAACGAAGGTCGGTGCTGTAGCCATGAATTTCAGACATGGGAACATCGGCTTCAATAATCTGATTACCGCTGTGGTCAGGATTCATACCAAGAACACGGCCTCTTCTCTTATTCAGATCACCCATGATATCACCAGTGAAACGATCCGGAACTTTAACGATCATGGTAGCAATGGGTTCCAGGAGAACCGGTTTGGATGCCGGATCTGCAAAGGCATTCTTTACAGCCAGAATAGTAGCCAGCTTAAATGCCATCTCAGAGGAATCTACCGGATGATAAGAACCAAATACCAGTGTAGCCTTCAAACCAACAATGGGATATCCTGCCAACGGTCCCTTGAGAACCATTTCCTGAATACCTTTTTCTACTGCAGGGAAGTAGTTCTTCGGAACAACACCGCCGACAATCTTTTCTTCGAATACATAAGGTGTCTCAAGATCGCCGCTGGGTTCAAATTCGATGGTAACATCACCGTACTGTCCATGTCCACCGGACTGTTTCTTATGTTTACCCTGAACTTTTACTTTTCCGCGAATGGTCTCACGGAAAGCAACCTTCGGCTCGAAGAGTTCAATCTCAACTTTATAGCGGGAAGCCAGTTTGCTTGCAATAATTTCCAGATGCTGTTCGCCGATACCATAAAGCAGAAGCTGACGATTTTCCTTATCGTTTACCATACGAAGAGTCAGATCTTCTTCTGCCAGACGAGCCAGAGAACCGTTAACCTTATCTTCGTCACCCTTTGTCTTTGCCTTATAAGCCATGCAGGTATAAGGAACGGACAAATCGGGAATCGGATAGATAACCGGCATGGATTTTACACAAAGGCTGTCACCGGTCTGGGTTACAGCAAGCTTGGAAACCGCACCGATATCGCCGGCATGAAGCTCTTTCACTTCGATGGCTTCTTTTCCGCGAAGAACGTAAAGCTTACCGATCTTTTCTTCGGTATCTTTATTTACATTCAGCAAAGCAGTATCCGGTTTCAGAATACCGGAGCAAACTTTGATCAGAGAATACTTTCCAATAAAAGGATCACAGAGAGTCTTGAATACCTTTGCAGTGACTTCCGGTTTCTTGCAGTCAAAGTCAGCAGCAAAAGGTTCTGTCGTTTTCTGGTTTACACCACTGATAAAGAGGTCTGCCGGTGACGGGAAGTATCTTTCGATAATCTCCATCAGCATCTTGGTACCATTTCCATTGATACCGGTACCGATCAGAACGGGAACCAGATCACAGGTTCTTACGTTTGCTCTCAGGGCATTACGAATTTCATCGTAAGTAAACTCTTCACCGGAGAAGTAACGATCCATGTATTCTTCATTGGTCTCAGCTACTGCTTCCATGAGTTTCTCACGAATCTGATTCAGGTTCTCCATGGAATAATCCGGGATTTCACACTCTTCGTATTCACTCTTGCTGGTAAAACGACGGCCCTTCATTTTAACTACGTTAACAAAGCCGACAAATTTTTCATTTTCACGAATCGGCAGATGATAAGGAGCAATCTTGGATCCGTAAAGAACCTGCAGTGTATTTACAACGTTTTTATAACTTGCATTGTCATCATCCATATTTGTAACAAAGAACAGACGAGGCAGATTAAACTTATTGCAGAGCTCCCACGCTTTCTGAGTTCCTACTTCAACACCAGACTTGGCATTTACTACGATAACAGCTGCACCGGCTGCGCTCAATGCTTCTTCTACTTCACCGGTAAAATCAAAGTAACCGGGGGTATCAAAGAAGTTAATCTTATATCCATCATGCTCAATGGGAATAACAGATGTTCCAATAGAAAACTGACGTTTAATCTCTTCTTTATCAAAGTCACTGATGGTATTTCCATCTTCAACTCTTCCCATACGATTCGTAACACCGGTGATATATGCCAGAGCCTCCACGATTGTCGTCTTACCACAACCGCCATGACCAAGAATTGCAACATTTCTGATGTTTTTAGTTTCGTAAATATTCATTCAATCTCCTCCTTGCCAGTGTTTTCAAATTTCTCAAACACTCCGTAGTTATTCTACTAAATATTTTCAGAAATTTCAACAAAAATATATACAAAATTCCTTTTCTTTTGATTCAAACCATGTGTTCTCTGTCACATCTATATTGTATTTATATTTATTTTTTCCATTTTCTTCCAAAAAGCCTTTTTTCTTCCATGGTTTTTTCCATTTTTCTCGCCAATCATTCTTCATTCTCCATTTGCTATATATTTATACAATATTATATACAACATTATTTGTATATTTTGTTTTTTTCAGCTTTATGGAATATTTCATTTACCTGCAAAGACCCCGGAAATTTTTCCATCCTGTTAAAAATCTTTGCAGTCTGGAATTTCTCAATCGAAATCCGGCAATAAATTTAGCGCTTTAATCAATCAAATCTTGCAAACTGCCTCACCTGGGAGTATAATAATTCAGAATAATTTGAAATAACAAATCACAGTTCTTCATCTGTGGTTTTGGAGGAAAGATATATGAAATACGAAATCAGCAAAAAACATGGCCTTCGCGGAGAAATCACCGTACCCGGCGACAAATCTATTTCCCATCGAAGTGTTATGTTCGGAGCTCTGGCCAATGGAATCACAGAGATTGATAATTTTCTTCGCGGTGCCGACTGCCTGTCTACCATTTCCTGTTTCACAAAAATGGGAATTCATACCGAAGTAACTCCCACTAAAATTCTGGTTCATGGAAATGGACTTCATGGCCTGAAAGCTCCCAACCAGATTCTTGACTGCGGAAACAGCGGTACTACCACTCGTCTGATCTCCGGTATTCTGGCATCCCAGAATTTTTCCTGCAGCATGGTTGGCGATGCCTCCCTGAAAAAGCGCCCTATGAAACGTATTATCCGACCTCTGGCAATGATGGGCGCCGATATCCGTTCAACCCTTGGCAATGATTGTCTTCCTCTTCGAATCAACGGAAAGCAGCTCCACGGCATTCATTATCAATCTCCTGTGGCTTCTGCCCAGGTTAAATCAGCCATTCTTCTTGCCGGCCTTACTGCCGATTCGCCGACTTCCGTAACGGAACCCTATCTGTCACGAAATCATACAGAGCTTATGCTTCGTACTTTTGGTGCAGAAGTAACTTCAGAAGACACAACGGCCACCATCTATCCGGCAGAAGAACTGTACGGTCAGAAAATCGTGGTTCCCGGAGATATTTCCTCGGCAGCCTTTTTCCTGGCCAGTGCTTTAATTGTTCCAGGATCCGAGATTCTGCTGAAAAATGTGGGAATCAACCCTACCCGTGACGGTATGCTGACGGTATGTCGGGAAATGGGCGGAAATATTTCCTATGAAAATGTAAAAATGGATGGAGAACCCTCTGCAGATATTCTTGTTCGTTCCTCGGATCTCCACGGAATTACCATCCAGGGTGACATCATCCCCAAGCTGATTGATGAACTTCCGGTGATCGCCGTTATGGCATGTTATGCCAAAGGTACAACCATCATCAAGGATGCTGCCGAACTGAAAGTAAAAGAATCCAACCGAATCCGTATCATGGTAGATAACCTGAAACTGATGGGTGCTGACGTGGAAGAAACAGACGACGGTATGATTATCCGGGGAGGACGCCCTCTCCACGGTGCAGTCATCAACAGTGCCAACGATCACCGTATTGCCATGAGCTTCTCCGTAGCCTCTCTCAACTGCGAGGGAGAGACCACGATTACGAGAAAAGACTGCGTAAGCATCTCCTATCCCCGTTTCTATATTGATATGAAGTCTCTGGTCAATGCGGGACAGGATTTCGGTCGGGTATATTAGTTTCCGGCAGCTGTTTCACTCATTATATATACGAATACAGGATTCAAAATACTGATACAACAGAAAACGAAGAATCAACCGCTTTCCCATGGAATGCATAGATTCTTCGTTTTTTGTTTTCTAATTTAAATTATTATCCATAAACCAGCTTCGGACGGCTCATATTCAGGACTGATTCTTCAGAATCTCCACTTCCTCCGGAGTAAGCTTCCGATATTCCCCCGGTGCAAGATTGGGATCCAATTTCAGTTCGCCCATACTCAAACGTTTCAAATCAAGGACTTCTCCTCCCACGGCATGAAACATTCGCTTCACCTGATGAAACCGACCTTCCGTAATCGTCAGTTCCGTCTGAGAGATGTCTCCTTCCTTTAAAATCTTTAATTTCGCAGGAAGTGTCATCTTCTCATCTCCAATATCCAGCCCCTGAAGAAATTGTCCCACATGAGCTTCTGTTATTCTTCCCTTTACCCTAGCATAATATGTCTTGGGCACATGGTGTTTCGGAGCCAGAAGACGGCGGCAGAGAGGTCCGTCATTCGTTATGATAAGCAAACCCGTTGTATCTTTATCCAGTCTTCCAACAGGAAATAAGTCTTTTCTCTTTCGTTCCTTCAGCAAATCCATCACTGTGGATTCCCGGGAATCAGACACAGCCGTAACCACACCCTTCGGCTTATGAAGCATATAATATTCCATCTCTTCATAAGCAATCCGCTGGCCCTGACAAATGACCTGATCAGACATGGGATCTACGTGGAAGTCAGATTTTCGGACAACTTCTCCATTTACGGTGATTTTTTTCTGTCTGCACCATTCTTTGATCTGACTTCTGCTGCCGACACCCATTTCCGATAAGAATTTATCGAGTCTCATCTCAGTTTCTTTCCTTCCTCTTTCACCATTTCCCCATAACGGCGGAACAATTCGGCTATTTTTTCTTCTTCGCTCCATCCGCGGCAGCCATAAATCTCTTCTACCTGTTCATCCAGTTCCCGGTGAGCTTCCAGCAATTCTTCCGGCATGGAAGAAGGATCGTAAAGAGAGGATAACGCTACTCCCTCGAATCGTTTTCTGATATCCAGTATCTTTTCTGCCTTTTTTGCCAGCTCTTCTTTATCTGTTTCCGTAAGCTCCGGGAAAGGGAAATTGTTGTAAACCACGGATGCCGAATAACGGAAATCACTTTTCAGACGGCCTGCAATGTATTTTACCCAAATCATATGCATGGAAGAAGTCAGCACAGCGAAAATGGTTTTATCTGCTCCGGGAATGATCAGAACCGCATCACTGGCGATCCATTCAGAAGAAACAAAGCCCATGGGAATATAGGGACGTTTCATGGAAGATACTCTGGGAACAAGAATATAGCTTCCCTGGGAAGGCTGGCGGATTTCACCAAAAAGTTCCGGTGTTTCTGCCAGTTTTCTTGTGGCATCCCGGCCGCTGAGTCTCCGAAAGGCTGCCACGCCGGCAATTCGCTGGGCAATAAACGGAACAGCACTGTACTCATCGGGATCTGCCCCAAGAAGCCAGAGGCAATACCTTTCATCTCCATTGATGAACTCATGGGAACCCAAATAGGGACGAATCCATTTTCTTGTAAGGGGAAATGATGTCACCAATTCCTTTCTTTCTTCCCTGGTAAGGATCAGAAAACCATTGTCATTGGCCATGCTTCCGAAAACCATGGCCGGCACCGGGCTAATAGCTTTTCTCCGGCTTTCCACGAATACGTCCGGTGCTGCCGACAAATAGGCATTGATATGGGGAACCATTATTCTTCCTTTTTCCGAATAGAGCCAGCAGGTTTTCAGCTGGTCCCCCCGACGAAAAGCGGAATCATCGGAAAAACCGACAATAATACAGTGTACCTTCGCCTGGTTTTTTGCTTCATTATTCCATACAAAAGTTCTCCAGGCAAAATCGATGGACATATTGAAATCATACTTCATTTGTTTCCAGAGAAGAGCCGCCTGCTCCCCCTGGCAAATACTATTGGTGGAAACAAAAGCAGCACGGATTTCTGTTCCTGACATGAATTCTGCCGCTTTCCTGTACCAGGCTGTAACGTAGTCCATATTTCCAGCAGCACGAAATCCCATAAAGACAGATTTCATGTCCATTTTCTGGGAAACACTCATGAGTCTTGCTCCCAGAAAAGGAGGATTTCCCACAATATAACTCAGTTTGTCCCGGGATACCACTTCGCCCCAATCCGTCGTCAAAGCATTGCATTGGCGAATCCGTACAGGCTTTACCCAGTCTCCGGCAGTGCCTGCAATGCCAAAGACTTCCGAAGCCTCCAGATTCATCTGACGTTCTGTCAGCCAGAGACCGATTCTGGCAATCTGGGCCTGAAAGGGTTCCCGTTCCATACCAATAAACTGGGACACCGACACACGACAGTACCACGATATATCGAGAACCCGCTGCCCGCTGCTGTAAAGCTCACGTAGAACATCCAGTTCCAGTCTTCTCAATTCCCGATAAATCAGAATCAGAAAATTACCGCAGCCGCAGGCCGGATCCATGAAATGAAGTCCTGCCAGTTTCTCCTGAAAAGCCAGAAGCTTTTTCCGTTTTCCCCGGCAGGCCAATCTCTCATTCCTCAATTCTTCCAGAAACAGGGGCTCCACCAGTCGGAGAATGTTTTCTTCTGAGGTGTAATAGGTTCCCCATTCACGCCGTTCTTGTTGATCCATGATTTCCTGAAACATGGCGCCAAAAAGGGCAGGGGATAATTTTCCCCAGCTGATGGGCTGACACTGAGCAAACATGAGCCAGAAAAACATATCCAATGAGCGATCCGGCATCTCTTCGTAAAATACCGCACGGCTGATTTCCGGAAAGCGAGCCGCTTCCTGTACATCTTCCATTGTTTCCGGATCAACTTCCACGTCTTCCGTATCAATTTCTGCTGCCTTCAGATCAGCTTCCGGAGATATTCTCATCTCAATCTCATTTCCTGCCAGAGCCCGGAACAAGAGATCCAGGCGACGGCTCAGTCTTTTCGGTCCATATTTCGTCGTATCAAGGTAGGAAAAAAGACTGGTTCCGGTAAACGCACCGGTATCTTCTGCAAAAAAGCAGAGAAGGAGACGCACCAAAAGAACTTCCCGCTCCTTTTCCAGCCATCCGGCTCTTGCCAATTCCTCGTTGAACTGGCTCATCTGTTCCATTGCCTCTAAGTTGATATCCTGCATCTGCCCACCTCATAGCATTTTTCTTTTGTATCCTACTTTTTGTTTTATCCTGGAGCCTGGTAAAGTGAATCATAATGAACCAGCCGTATCACTTTCCTGATTTTCATCTGCTGAGTTGCTCTCAATCGCCGCAGCCACCAATACGACTCATTCCCCCGATTCGAATGTGAAGAAATTGTGCGACATGATACAACAGGTCATTTCCTGTTCCCTGTACTAGTATAGTCCACGGCAATTAACGTGGCTTATACTAGTATTCCACTTCCCTTAGGAACAGCCCCTGGGCAGGTGCCAGAAATCCAGCCTTTTTTCTGTCTTTCGCTTCCAGAACACGAATCATTCCATAGGCACTCCGTTTTCCCTGACCTACTTCAAGCAAAGTACCGGTCATAATCCGTACCATATGATAAAGGAATCCATCCCCATGGAAGGAAATCGTGAGAATCCCATCCCGATCCGTCATATCAATGACATCTACACGGCGAACTGTGGATTTTTTCTTACCGTGATTGTCACAGAAACTGGCATAATCATGTTCTCCCAATAAAAAGGCGGCAGCTTCTTTCATAGCATTCAGATCCAGAGGTTCCTCCACTCTGGTTACATATTTCCGTTCAAAAACACGGGCAATTTTCCCATGATCAATCCGATAATCATACCATTTTCCCACTGCATTTAACCGGGCATGGAATCGGGGATATGCATATTCCAGAGACAGAACCCGGATATCCTGGGGAAGATAGCGGTTGCAGGCCTGAAGAAGCTCCTCACAGTTTTCTTCCTTTTCTGTACGAAAACTAACCACCTGACCCAAGGCATGAACTCCCTCATCGGTTCTTCCGGAAGCTGCCGCCTCAATCTGTACACCAAGAATCCCTTCCAGCACCTTCTCCAGCTTTTCCTGAATTGTGTTATTCGTATTTCCCTGGCGCTGCCATCCGCTGTAACGGCTGCCATCATAAGAAAGAATCATCTTGTATGTTGTCATATGTCCCCCCTTAAACCGGAATCCGTCTGATTCCCAAGGATTCTGCCGGTTTAGTCTTCTCCAATATAAAACAAAGAGTTCCTCTTGCGGAACTCTCGCGCTGCCGCGCGGCTGCTCCTGCAGCCAAACTTCCATTGGAGCGGCATGCGCATCCTCCCTGAGGGTTTTATGCAATAGGAACGGAGTTTCCTATTGCATGAAAAACTGCCGTACGGAACGATTCCATACAGCAGTTTCTTCCGGACAATATCTCCGGCTGTATTCACTCCTCATCGGTCCGCGACCACAAGGGAACCGTTCTGAATTGGATGATAAATTAGCACCGAACCCCTTGTTAAATAAGGATTTTCA
Organism: Clostridiales bacterium; assembly: GCA_029007785.1. Lineage (GTDB taxonomy): Bacteria > Bacillota > Clostridia > Lachnospirales > Lachnospiraceae > UBA3305. The sequence continues at coordinate 22,432 of JAQXIM010000120.1, forward strand.
GTTATTTTTATTATTCTTCCCAGTTGTGATATACGTTCTGTACATCATCGTCATCATCGAGCAGATCCAGAGTACGATTGATCATCTTAATATCCTGCTCATCGGTAAGCTGTACATAAGTCTGGGGAATCATGGTTACATCCGCTTCGATCATGGGAATGCCTTCCTTCTCCAGCGCTTCACGAACGGTACTGAATTCATCGGGATCGGTAATCACTTCATAACTGTCTTCCTCTTCAGTAATATCTTCCGCACCAGCATCCAGAGCAATCATCATCAGATCATCAAAATCCATCTCACACTCTTCTTTGTCAATGATAATCTGACCCTTTTTGTCAAACATAAAGGATACACAGCCCTGAGCTCCTACATTTCCGCCGCCCTTGGTGAAAGCATTACGGACATTGGAAGCCGTACGATTCTTATTATCCGTCAGAGTCTCAACAATAATAGCCGTTCCGTTGGGACCGTAACCTTCATAGATAGCTTCTACGTAATCTACCGCATTACCGTCACCGGCTGCCTTCTTAATACTGCGATCGATAGTATCATTAGGCATGTTGTTGGCTTTTGCTTTGGCAATGCAGTCACGAAGTTTGCTGTTGTTAGCAGG
>JAQXIM010000121.1 GCA_029007785.1 Clostridiales bacterium
AAGACGACGAGGTAGATAGGGCAGAGGTGGAAGTACAGTAATGTACGCAGCTGACTGTTACTAATCGGTCGAGGGCTTGACCTCAGGCGAAAGGAACCGGAGCAGAGATGCGAAGGGGAAATCGCAGCAGGTAAGTTCGGAAGATGAAGGTTTGAAGTTGGACTTATCGTTTTGGTATGTAGTTTTGAAGGAATATCCTTAAGTTGAGACCTTGCAGAATTTCTGCAAGGTCTTTTTTTCTGTCTTGATGCATATTCCACAAATGGATTTGTGCCAGTAAATATAAAAAAAGATATATACGATTTTTCATATTTTTAACTACATGCTGTCAAAAAGGAATAAAAACTAAAAATGATAATGAAATTCAAAAACTGAACAAAAAGTGCGAGTGACTTTTCTGATTATCTTTTTTATAATTACAATGTTACTGTTGTATGATTTTTCGGACAACATATCAGGCAGACTTGGGGAGTCGCCTGGCGCCGGGAAATCTATTCTTTACATTCATGATACTTAGGAAGGAGAAAGTGAATGAAGAAAAAAAGTTTTTGGAAAAAACTGATCAGTTCTGCATTGTCATGTTCTATGGTTCTTTCCATGGCAGCGCCGGCTTATGCGAACCCGGTTCCTGCTGTGACAGCAGAAAATCCCACAGTCAGTGTATCAGCAGAAGCAGTGGACTTTGATTCCATTACATCCCTGGCGATTGACTATTCCCAGGCTGCTCAGCTCCCGCTGACTGGTTACTTTACCAAGAGTGTTCTGGAAAATCGTAGTGTTAAGGTTTACATTGCGGGAGAAGCTCAGGTTCGTTCTTACATCACAGTAGTTGCAGTACCCAATGGTGTGAAGACAGATGAGTTCCTTGAAAGCACCGGCTGGTTTGCCAAGGCAGAAGAACGAGGTGAGTGCCTGTTTGTTCTGGAACCCGGTGAAGGCGGCTGGGGAACCGTTGAGGAAGAGAAGGCATACATGGATGCTGCCATCGCATTTTTGAAATCCTGCAGAAACAGCAGCAATATTGGTGTTTTCTCAACCTTTGGTGAGTACTATCTGGTAGGTTACGGCGAAGGTGCCGCACCTCTGGAAGCCTGGGCTGCTCAGAATCCTATTTTTGTTATTGCTCAGACTTATCTGGACGGAGCAGGCCAGACTGCCGAATATCTTGCACCTTTGTCAGAATCTTTCTACACCGGTGATTACAGTGCCAATAATTATATGAGTGTTGAAATTCCGGAAGAAGATCTCATTGCAAGAAGTGAAGTTCCCGTTCCCACCTGGCTGGTGAATTACGGAGCAGACAGCACTTCCTATTGGAAGAATGCTAATGATTGTGTGGAAACGGCAGCAGCCGATGAGACATTGGGTTCCGTATTTGCTCAGGCAGAAGATTCGGATTCCTGGATGACTTCTTACTGCGGCCCGATCTCCAAAGTGGCAGTAAAAGAAGGCGAAGTTGTTTATAATGCAGATTTGACGGAAGAGATCTGTGAATTTATGTACGGTTACACCCGTTATGACAATACCTCTGCTTACGGCAATGCCCTGGCACAGCGTATTAATTTTACGGAAGCAGCTGTTGCTGCCAGAAAGGAAGCCATGGAAGGAAAAGCTATTGAAACTTTCCGTGACGAAATTTTTGGCGTGGATGTTGACGTTCTTGGAAGAAGCGACGTGAAAGTGGAAGGTCATGGTACCGTTCAGGTTGGCATTCTGAATTACGTGGATAAGAACGGAGACGGAACCAAGGATCCCAGAGAATATATTCTGTATGTTCCCGATGGATTTGAAGGCAAGAAACTTCCTGTTCTCTATGTATGGGCTGGAAACAGCCAGACAGACAATATCTTCTTTGACTGTACTCAGTGGTGGAACACAGCTGAACAAGAAGGTATCGTTCTCGTATTCCCTTGTGAAACTTATAGTTCTGCTACCGGTGTAAGCCATGCCAATAATCAGGAAACTTATGCGGCAATCCGTGCTATGCTGGAAGAAACTGTAGACGGTGTATATGCGGATCTGGATTATTCCCGTATTTATACAACGGGTCAGTCTGCCGGCGGTTCCGGAGTTTCCTTCCCTCTGTGTGCAAGCAATCCGGAAGATTTTGCTGCTGCAGCCTGCACTTCCGGTACAACGGACATGACATTGGAAGAAAATTCCAAACCCATGCCGGCTATGTCACTGGTAGGTGAAGGCGAAGATGCTAACCGTCGTGCCGGAGATCTTTGGGATGACAAATTTAATACGCTGGACAGTTGGGCAGCATATTTCCTGACTGTTAACGGATTCCAGGGCGATGTAAATGCATTTGATGATGTGATCAACTCTGGTCGTCAGCAGTTCCATATCTGGAATAACGAGCAGGGAATTCCGCTGGTAATTTTTGGAAAGACGGCTTACCGTGCTCATAACTGTATTCCGGAAGAAATCCCCATGTTGTGGAGTTATCTGGAGCATTTCTCCTATGAAGTAATGGAAGATGGAACCATCAATCGTTATTATAGTTCTTCCTGTTTCGAACAGGATGATAAGGTTCTGATTGCTATTGATGAGGCAGCTCCCACTGAGCAGGATCTTCAGGACCAAGTAGTAAGCATTGATTCCGAAACCATCCCCAACTTCTATGGACAGAGACTTTCTGAGGCAGTGATCACCTTCGCAGAGGGTACGGATATGGCAGCAGTAGAAGCCGCAGACGTAGCTGTATGGGATCGCGGAAGCATGAATCCTCAGTTTGGTGAAGTACCTGTTGTTTCCTCCAAGGTAGCAGGAAATCAGCTGATCCTGACCTTTGATCAGGGCAGCGCCAAAGTAACGGATCGTTCCCGTAATACCTTCGGTCTCATGTCCACCGCTTCCTGGTATTTCGATGAAGAAGGAAATATCTTCAGCGGAAGTGAAGACAGCACAGACGTTCTCGGCAATGTGATTCATGCCAACAAGACCCGTAAGGGATATCAGCCCAGACAGAATCTGGATCTGATTCTTACCATCAACAGCGATATCACCGAAGGTATGGCCATGACCGACGGCAGAGGAAATATGCTGGATGATACGGTATGGAATCCTACCGTAAATGAAGCTTACGATGAAATTGAACTGATTTCTGTAAATCCCGGTTGGGAAGCAGAAGGCTACGATCTGGTAACCGAAAACGGTGATGTTCCGGTACATGTTATCTGGCCGGAAGGTTATGACAAAGATCGTGAAGAGAAATACCCGGTAGTATTCTATGTTACCGGCGGCGGTACCAGCTATTGGCAGCTGACAGATACCAGCGTTGACGGCGTTCTGGCACCTGCCCATAACCTGGGAGACAATATTGCATTTGATAACATGGTAACCAGATGGGCTGAGGAATATCCGGAAGCCATCATCATCAGCCCCAATGTACACAGCGGCGACAAGACCGTATCCGCAAAAGAAGTAATCGGCGTTCTGGAAGCCTTCGTCCGTGATTACAATGCAGATGCAGAAAAGATCATCGGTGTAGGAAACTCCTTCGGTACTCAGATTATTTCCGACGTAATTCGTCTTCGTCCTGACCTGATTGCAGCCTTCGTATCCAACAACGGAAGACTGGGTGTTGGTGTTGCAGCCGACAGCGTAGACGGAACCTGGGAAAACAGTGCAGTAAGAGAATGGACCAGCGAAGAAATTCAGGCCATGATCGACAACGAAGTAGCAATCTGGATGCTCAACGGTGAAACCGATTCGGCTCATCCGAGAGTAACTCAGGATATCTTCGGACTGCTGAGCAAAGACTATGCAGCAGCAGGTCACAGTGAAGAGTGGATCAACGATCATGTACATATTTCCGGTATCCAGTCCTGGAAGTTCAAAGCATGGGGAGAAACCGATCACTCCGTAACAAAGATGACGGCCTTCTACTATCTGAGCAAACCTTACCTGGATGTATGGGAAGGACAGGAAGATCTGAAACCTGGCGACAAATATACTCTGGCAGGAAAAGAAGATACCAATTATTATGGCGCAGATGAGTTTGAATACGTTGCTTATGAAGAGACCGTAGCAGAATGGGCCATCAATGTAGTAAATGGTGTATATGAAGAAAAAGAAGATCTTCAGTCCCAGGTAGTAAGCATTGATTCCGAAACCATCCCCAACTTCTATGGACAGAGACTTTCTGAGGCAGTGATCACCTTTGCAGAGGGTACGGATATGGCAGCAGTAGAAGCCGCAGACGTAGCTGTATGGGATCGCGGAAGCATGAATCCTCAGTTTGGTGAAGTACCTGTTGTTTCCTCCAAGGTAGCAGGAAATCAGCTGAT
>JAQXIM010000122.1 GCA_029007785.1 Clostridiales bacterium
TTATTTTCTTATAAATTCTTTGAGTTTCAGGGATTATTTTCTATTTTCCAATTCTTTTTTGTATAATTTCCCGGATAATGCAACCACGATTCTTATCGAAAAGCGTCCGTTTATTTATTTTTATATCAGATTTTTAACATACATGGATTGCATAAAAAAGAAAGGGCACATGATTTTATCTTTCATGGCCCTTCCGCTTCTGTTTTTCCAACCAAAAATTCTGTTTTATGATTAAGAAAGCTTCTCTTCTGCTTCCTTTGCTGCTTCCGTTTTCTTCTCAAAAAGAGGAATCTGAGCCAGAACAACTGCAATAAATACAAGAATACATCCTGTGATTTCCCTGCCGCCGGGGATCTGGCGAAGAATCAATACTCCTCCCAATAAAGAGAATACAGACTCCATACTCATAAGAATGGTTGCCGTAGTCGGTTCAGCATACTGCTGTCCTACAATTTGCAAAGTGTAAGCAACGCCGCAGGATAGAACACCGGCATAAAGAAGCGGTATTCCAGCTGCCAAAACAGAGGAAATGTCAGGATGTTCCCACAGAATCATAGGGATACCGGACAATACACTTGTTACCAAAAGCTGAATACAGGAAATCTTCACTCCATCCAATCCGCCGGCCAGACGATCCACCGTTAATATATGGAAGGCAAAAAAAACTGCACACAGAAGAACGAGAGTATCTCCCTTGGAAAGGGTCAGCGTTTCCGTCATACTAAGCAGATAAATGCCAATTACACTGAGAACAACACAGAATCCGATCTTACCGCTGATTCGATTCCGGAACAGCACGGCACCCAGGATAGGAACCAGAATCAGATACATGGATGTTAAAAATCCTGCTTTCCCTACCGTCGTATACTTGATTCCGATCTGCTGAAGATTGCTGGCAATAAACAAAAACAAACCGCAGATCAATCCGACACGAAGAAGACGCTTCCTTTCTTCTTTTTTGACTTCTTCCGCAACCGAATCCTCTTCTTTCTTTTTCCGGGAGTCTTTCCAGATTATCAGCGGAAGTAAGGTGAGCACACCGAAAAAGCAGCGGATCGACTGGAAAGTAAAGGGACCCACATAGGCCATTCCTTCACTCTGTGCAACGAAAGCAAAACCCCAGATTAAAGCAGTTAATAAAAGCAGCAGATTACCTATTTTTCTTCCTTTCACCATTTCAATCCCCTTTTACATTTATCTCTGTCAGAAAAATCTGCGACAGCGCCTGCTGTCCATCGTATCACAGAATATTTTTTCTGTCAAAACTTATCACCATTTCAAGGCTAAACGTTTCACACTTACACAATTCCAAAAGCTATACGTATCACACTTTACACCATTTCAAAGACGAAACGAATCACACTTACCGCAATTCCAAAAGCCAGACATAATTTCGACATCCAATTATGACATTTTTCTTGTATATCTTAATATAATATGATAAATTTATTCATATATTTAAGGAAATGGCCTGCAGGGAATGAGAATCTTATAAATTTCCCCTGATCTTCCCAGCTGACCATCCGCAAAGGAGGAAATGTATGAAAAAGAAACAACTTGTCTGCCTGGGAATTCTGGTCATCGTTGCTGTCTTCATAGGTTTCAGCTTCTTCACTCCCAACACGATTGCAGATCCTGAAACTTATACCTGTTCAGCATATGCCACGATTTTCTCTCTTTTACCGCCGATCATCGCCATCGTTCTGGCTTTGATCACCAAAGAGGTTTATTCCTCTCTTTTCATCGGTATCATCACCGGTGCTCTGCTCTATGCCAACGGCAATCTGGAGCTGACCCTGAACACATTTCTTTTTGCTGACGGCTCCGGTCTGATCTATAAACTGGCTGACAGCTGGAACGTGGGTATTCTGGTATTCCTGGTTATCCTTGGAATTCTCGTTTCCCTGATGAACAAAGCCGGCGGTTCTGCTGCTTTTGGAGAATGGGCATCCCGTCATATCAAAAGCCGTGTAGGTGCTCAGATGGCTACCATGATCCTCGGCGTTCTGATCTTCGTAGATGACTATTTCAACTGTCTGACTGTAGGAAGCGTAATGCGTCCCGTCACCGACCGTCACAATGTATCCCGGGCAAAGCTGGCTTACCTGATTGATTCCACGGCTGCCCCCATTTGTATCATTGCTCCCATCAGTTCCTGGGCCGCTGCCGTTACCTCTTCCGTTCCGGAGGATTCCGGCATCAATGGCTTTACCATGTTCCTGAGAACGATTCCCTTCAACTATTACGCCATTCTTACTCTGGTTTTAATTATTTTCATTACATTGACCAAGTTTGATTTCGGTGTCATGAAAATTCATGAAAAGAATGCCATAAAAGGAGATCTTTTTACAACGGATGCACGTCCTTACGGAGAATCCGGTAATGATATCATCGAAACCTCCAATGGCAAGGTAATTGATCTTGTATTCCCCGTAATCACTCTGATCGTCTGCTGTATTATCAGTATGGTATACACCGGCGGTTTCTTCAGCGGAGAAAACTTTGTTACTGCTTTCGCCAATTCGGATGCTTCTGCCGGTCTTGTTCTTGGCTCCTTCGTTGCTTTGATGATTACCTTTATTTTCTATATGATGCGGGATGTTATGACCTTTGCTGATTTTACTTCCTGCATTCCGGAAGGATTTAAGGCCATGGTTGCTCCGATTCTGATCCTGTCTCTGGCATGGACCTTGTCCGGTATGACTGGTCTCCTTGGTGCAAAATACTTTGTAGCAAACCTTCTGGAAGGAAGTGCCCTTGCTCTGCAGCTGATTCTTCCGGCTATTATTTTCCTGGTAGCCGTATTTCTTGCTTTCTCCACCGGTACTTCCTGGGGAACCTTCGGAATCCTGATTCCCATCGTTCTCAATGTTTTCCCGGATGGAGAAATGCTGGTAATCTCCATTGCCGCCTGTCTGGCCGGTGCTGTTTGCGGAGACCACTGCTCCCCGATTTCTGATACAACTATTATGGCCTCTGCCGGAGCTCACTGTGATCACGTAAACCATGTATCCACCCAGCTTCCTTATGCCATGACCGTTGCCGTCTTCTCATTCCTCGGATATCTGTTTACCGGTTTCCTGCCCGCAGGTTTCCGTTGGATTGGCCTCCCCATCTGTATTGTTCTGATGCTGGCTTCCATGACCTTCCTGCACCGTATTCTGGAAAATAATGAGAATGCTGCCAATTAATACAGCAAAAACCTATTCTGATTAACAATACCATCTAAAAAAGAGAAGCCGGATGCTGGAACCGACCTTCCAATTGTTGGATTATTATTCCTGACTTTTGGGCGGCGGTTCCTTCCGTCTTCTCTTTTCTTATTCAATTCTTTTCGTATACTCTTTATATTCGGAGCTGCACCCATAATATAAAAGGATTTCTACTCTGATCTCAGGCAGTAATCTTCGAATATACTGCGGTTTTTCTTCACCACATAACCGCTGCCTCCGCGGCCTTTGACATCTTCCACCATAGTAACAAGAAGAAGCGCATTGTCCTCGGAAAGATCTGTTGTATAGGCAGCAAACCATCCCAATTCCGTACCGCTGGTGTCGCTCTGGGACGCTTTGATCTCTGCTGTACCGGTTTTACCGGCCAATGACAGACCATCGATGGCGGCTCCATGAGCGGTTCCCTTACTGCTGGATACTACCTTGATCAAAGCCTGGTTTACCCGTTGGCAGGCTTCTTCTGAAAATACATCTTCTTTCCATAAGGAACTCTCTTTTCCCATTTCCAGTACGGGAGTCAGCATATTTCCCTCATTGGAAAATGCTGTGTATATGGAAGCCAGATGAAGAGGATTTACCTGAATCTGTCCCTGACCATAACCGCTGTCTGCCAGCTGAATCTCTGAGGTAAGGTGTTCATCATTGGAATATGTGGAGGTCTTCATCCGAATATCAAAGGGAAGAGTCTCCCCAAAACCAAGACCATTCCAGGCTTCTTCCATGACATCTGCCCCCATCTTTACTGCGGCTCTGGCAAAATATACATTATCCGAAAGGACAAGCGCGTTTTCCAGGGTGCCCGGATCTGCCGCATGGAGAGTTGTCACCTTATATTTACCCCAGCTGGCATCTTTCTGCCAGCTCTCATAACTGCCATAATCCTTGTCCGGATCCAGTAAACCACCGGTAATGCCAATGGCCGCCGTTATGGGTTTGAAAGAAGACCCCGGTGCCCATACTGCTCGAAAACGGTTGAGAAGAGGCTGACTTGCTGCCTCATTCCAGTCATCCCATTGTGTCTGGGAGACACCAAGAATAAACGCATTGTCATTATATGACGGAGTGCTGACCAGCGCCAGAACCTGACCGTTGTAAGGGTTCATGGCAGCGGATGCACTTTCATCTTCCCGATACTCTTCATACAGTGCCGTTTGAAGTTCTGAATCAATGGTTAAGGTAATATCCTCACCCTTTTCCGGATTAGATACGGCCAGCACCTTCCTGACATTTCCATCCTCTGTCACAATGGAAATCTTCTTTCCTCCGACTCCCCGAAGCCGTTCTTCATAGAAGCTTTCCAGCCCCGTTTTTCCAATGAGACTGGTGGAGGTATAGATGCCTTCCTGATCTTTTTCCAATTCTTCTGCCGTAATGCTCTGTACATAACCAATCAGATGGGCAGCTGCTTCTCCCAGAGGATAGATCCGAACATCCGTATCCTGAATCATAACACCATCAATGGAAAGAAGCTCATCCATTAATTTCTGTTTTGCCTTTGTCTCATCCGAAAGCTCGTCTTCCATCAATTCCTGTTCTGTCAGCTTTTCAATGGTTTTGATGGGAACAAAGGTATCATCCTTGACCCAGGATGCCTTCAGTTTCTTTTTTACGGTATCTTTCTCCATCCCCAGAGCTTTTGCCAGCTTAGCGGCCGATTGATCCGTCATGTTTCCGGGTACAAGTCCCACAGAAGAGGCTTCCCCCTGGCCGGCCAAAAGAATACCATTTCGATCAAAAATGCTTCCTCGTTCTGCCGGTGTCGTACTGACTCTCACCTTGTCCGTTTTTTCCAGATCAGGGAAAATCATCTGATCATTCCAGACGAGGCGATATTCCCCATCTTCTGCCAGAAAAGAAGCTGTATGGTCGAAAGAGATCTCGCCCGCCACAGAATCCATGGTCATCACATAAGCTACTGTCTCCCGATCATCATCCTTTGTCTCCTCATACTGAATATGTGAAGCTCCGATTCCTTCATAAATATTCTGATTTCTTGTTACAAATTCTTCTCTGGAAACGGAATCCTGACTTTCTGATGTCAAAAGATCATACATTCCATCATAATCAGACTGATTCAGCAGACTGACATACTCTTCCATTACAGCGGAAGGAGTTCCTTCGACAGAAACCGAAGGTTTTGGCTCTCCGGACTCTGTTTCTCCGGCATTTTCTTTTATATAATTCCAGGGCTGCAGTTTAACAGCGGCACCGACTCCGCAGGCCACCACAACAACTCCTGCAACAGGAAGGATCACTTTCCAGGGATTCCTTCTCCGCCGCCGATAGCTCTTACGTCTTCTCTGTCGCATTCTTTATCCTTTCCTGATCTCTGCATTGCAGAGACATCATTCCTCTTTGTTTGTTCCTTTCTGATTTCTTTTCTCAGAAATCTTATTATCTTCCCCGCTCGTATGTTTCATCAATACAGATTCATTTCCTTAAGAACAGCTTCTGCCTCTTCCCGGTCAGAAAAATGAGTCTTAACCCCCTCAATTTCCTGATAATCCTCATGTCCCTTTCCAATGATGGCAATAATATCGCCGTCCTCTGCATGACTGACAGCATAGCGGATGGCTTCTCTGCGGTCCGGAATATCCATGGCTTTTCCACCGGTGGGATCCAGTCCGATATGAATGTCCGCCATAATGTTTTCTACTTTTTCCCAACGGGAGTTATCTGCTGTTACAATAGAAAGATCTGCCATCTCACCGGCAGCTCCTCCCATATCATAACGGCGATGAGGATCTCTGTTTCCTCCACAGCCAAATACAACCACCAGTCTGGAAGGATGATAAGCACGCAGAGTCTCCAGAAGGCTCCTGGTACTCAGTCCATTATGAGCATAGTCCACGACAACAGAGAACCGATCGGAAGAATAAACCAATTCCATTCTTCCATTGACTCGAACACGATAAATGGCTGAAAGAATCGCATCCGGCTCAACACCAAGGGTTAATGCAGCAGCCACTGCTCCAAGGGCATTGTATACATTAAACAGTCCGGGAATTCCCACTTTAATCTGCATCGGCTCCGACTTTCCGATCAGATCAAAAGAAGCTCCCATGAAACCATTCTCTCTGTGATGGGCAATATTTACGGCCCGATAATCGGCTCCCTCATTCTGACCGAAGGTATAAACCTGACAGGTATGTCCTTCCAGGAGAGGTTCCCAATTCGGATCATCCATATTCACAATTCCAACATCACAGCGCTGGAAAAGCTGTCCCTTCCAGGAACGATATTCCTCAAAACTGCTGTGTTCATTTGGTCCAATATGATCCGGAGAAAGATTGGTAAATACACCGATATTGAAATGAATTCCGGCTACGCGGTCCATCATCAGTCCCTGGGAGGAAACCTCCATCACCATGTATTCACATCCGTCTTCCACCATCTGATGGAAATAACTCTGCAGTTCATAGGACTCGGGAGTCGTATGTTCCGTGGCATAGTGTTTTCCGTTAAATACAACGCCATTGGTTCCCACCAAGCCAACTTTCTTTCCTGCTGCTTCCAGAATTTCTTTCAGCATATACGTACTGGTCGTCTTGCCCTTGGTACCGGTAACTCCGATGGTTGTCAGTTTCCTTGTGGGCCAGTCAAAATGAGCGGCGGCCAGCTCTGCTAAAGCCTTTCTGGCAGAAGGAACACGAACGACCGTAATATCTTCCTTTACTTCCACATCCTTTTCAATAATAACAGCAGATGCTCCGCGAGCCGCCACATCGGGAATGAAATCATGGGCATCGATCTTCGTTCCGCTGATACATACGAAAGCAGCCCCCTGGCATTCTTTCCGGGAATCATAGATGATATCCCGAATTTCTAAATCCAGTGTACCTTTACACACTTCATAGTCCATGCCTGTGAGCAATTCTTTTAATGTCTTCATGACAACCTCCATTCTATCTGATCGGAATCAGAGACTCTCTCTGTTCCGAAACTTATCCATTGGATCCGTTTTCAGTTTAGCACAATTCCATCCGATTTCCCAGTATATTTCCACACTTCATAAAATGTTTCGATTTCGGCAAAAAATGGCAAAGGAATCTTTTGTTTTTTTATAAAAAAAGAAAAAGCCAGGCAGGAAAGCAAAGCTGCACTCTGCCATTTCCCCTCCCTGACTTATTTTCCTTTATCATTCCATTCCGGATACCAGTTCCTCAAACTGTTCTCTGGACATAAGTATCTGACGAGCCTTTGTTCCCTCATCGGGTCCAACTACTCCATAATCTGCCAGTTGATCCATGATTCTTGCCGCCCGATTAAAACCAATCCGGAAAGCTCTCTGAAGATTTCCTATGGACGCCTTGTCTTTTTCTATGATAAATCGTCCTGCCTTGACAAAAAGCTCATCATGATCACCGCTTCCCACGGTTCCCTGATCTTTCATGTTTTCCAGATGCTTTTCCAGGGAGATTCCCATCCTGTTGTCGCCATCATTCTGCTCCGCCAAAAACTCAACCACTTGGCTGACCTCTTCATCGGAAACAAAAGCCCCCTGAACTCGAACAGGTTTGGAATAACCGGCAGGATAAAACAGCATATCACCCTGTCCCAGAAGTTTTTCTGCACCATTCATATCAATAATCGTTCGGGAATCCACACCGGAAGATACGGCGAAAGCAATTCTTGAAGGAACATTGGCCTTAATCAGACCTGTAATAATGTTAACGGAAGGACGCTGGGTTGCGAGAACCAGATGAATTCCTGCTGCTCTGGCCAGCTGGGCAAGACGACAGATGGCTTCCTCAACCTCTCCGGCTGCCACCATCATCAAATCAGCCAGCTCGTCCACAATAACCACAATCTGCGGCATCTTGATCAGATTGGAATCCCCGCTTTTTTCCACATGAGTATTATAACTTTTGATGTCCCGGACTCCCATTTCGGCAAACTGCTTATATCTCTCCGACATCTCTGCAACGGCCCAGTTCAGAGCGCCGGCTGCCTTTTTCGGATCTGTCACCACCGGAATCATCAGATGGGGAATTCCATTATACACACTGAGTTCCACCACCTTTGGATCAATCATGATCAGCTTTACGTCATCGGGATGGGCCTTATACAAAATACTCATAATAATGGTATTGATACATACTGACTTTCCTGAGCCGGTGGCGCCCGCTATCAGCAAATGAGGCATTCTTGCCAGATCGGCCACGATGACCTTTCCTGAAATATCTTTTCCCACACCGAAGCTGACTTTGGATGGAGAACGCCGGAATTCATCGGAATCCAGCAATTCACGAAGGAAGACCGTCTGACTCACTTTGTTGGGAACTTCTATTCCCACAGCCGCTTTTCCGGGAATCGGTGCTTCGATACGAATATCTGCAGCAGCCAGATTCAGTTTGATATCATCGGAAAGGCTGACAATCCTGCTGACCTTTACTCCCTGATCCGGCTGCAGTTCATATCGGGTTACAGCCGGGCCGCAGCTGATATCTGTTACCTTTACTCCCACACCAAAATTCTGGAGTGTCTGCTGCAGTTTCACAGCAGTCTGCTTCAGCTGTTCCTTCGTACTGCCCCCCTTTTTCACCTCTTGTTTCAGCATAGACATGGGAGGAAAACGATAATCCCGGCGGACAACCGGTTTTTCCTTTTGTACCGGAGCAATTGGCGTCAGATTCACTCCCGAATTACCGTCACTCGATTTTCCCTGACGCCAGAAAGAATCTCCGGAAGAAGACGGGTTACCATTTGAAGAAGAGGTTTTGATACCTCCGGAATGAGACGGCATGGGAACAGTGTCCGTTTTCCCCCCTTGATTTCCCATACTGATGGGCTGTTTCGATTCCCGAAGAACCTGCAGCGGATCAGGAGCGTCATGAAAATCATCATAGGCGGCCATGCTTTCTTCCGATGAAAAATCTGCCGATGCCGGATGAATCACCTCATCCGATGTGAGCCAACCGGAGGTATCCAAACGATCTGCTTCCTCATCTTCACGGAAAATCGGCATAATTACCTCTGCCTCATCCGTCTCCTTTTCGTTCGCTGCCCCTTCATTTTCACCTTCCGCCGGATCCGAATCCTTATTCTCAGGCATCGTCAGCTGTTCCTTTCCCAGGGTATCCAACTGTTCCAGAACATCTTCCCAGCCGTCAGGGAGATCGGAGGAATCCGGCACTGGCAATTCCTGTTCCCGATCCAGAGCTTCCAATTCCCGAAGCGTACGTTTTTCCTTTTCCGGCATATAGGCTTTTCGCTGATCCGCCCCATGAATCTGTCCGGAGAAGACAGAGGCTTTTTCCATATCTTCTGCCGTTATTTTCTTTTTCTCTTCATTATTATTCTTCTTTACGCCAGCAGTCTTCTTAGACACTGTCTTTTTCCGGGAACCGGAGTCCACGGTCTCTTCCTGAGAATGCTTCTCCTCACTGTCCAGCTTCGTTGCCTCGCCAAACATCAGACTCTGGGCCCTCAGTTCCGTTCTCCTCTGTTCCAGCTGCTGCATTCTCTCCCGCCTTTGAATCGACTCCTCTTCCAGACGGATTTCTTCCTCTTTCCACCGAAGTTCTTCTTCTTCACGATGGCGCTCTCTTCTTCCCTGTCTTCTCTGATTCTGCCTCTGTACAAAATGGGTCAGGGGATCCACAAAGGAAGCCTCCATGGTGAGAATCAATCCGATAAACAGCAAAAGACCAAGAACCACATAAGCCCCCAGCAATCCCAGCCAGGAAACCAGCTGCATATACATCAGACCGCCGAACCAACCTCCGTTAAGCCCCTCCGTACCTTCTGTATAGCAGCGTTTCAGAGTATATCCTTCCTCCAGGCCATGACCTCCCAGCAGCCCCAGAATACCGCATAAAGCCAGAAAAGCCGCAAGAGAAGCTGCCAGCTTTA
>JAQXIM010000123.1 GCA_029007785.1 Clostridiales bacterium
GATACGTATGGCCCAGGTTCCGAGAAGGTCCATTTTGGATTTTCAGACCAGGGGAGAATCTGCACTGCTGATTTATCTGCATTTTCTGAAGAAGAAGATAACTCCGGGAGAATTGTCCGATTTATTCGGAGTATCCACCGCAAGAATGTCAGTCGCTCTGCGCCAGATGGAAGGAAAGGGCCTGATTCAGAAAGAGGTGGATCCTGATGACCGGCGACGGATCTGGGTCACTCTGACAAGTCATGGAGAGTGCCAGGCTGAAGAAAAAACGGAAAAACTTCGAGGGAAGTGGGATAAAATCATTCATACGCTGGGGAAGGAAGACAGTGAGGCTTTTCTTCGTATTCTTGGTACCCTGGAACAGCTGATGCTGGAAGAGAAGGAATCAAGGAGAGTCAGAGGGGATCTGGATTCCATCAGAAATTAGACAACGGGGCAGATATGAAAAGCGAAAATATGGTAATATCGAAAATTGTCTTTAGGAGGTATCATGTCGAAGATTAGTGTGAAGAAACCATTTACCGTCCTGGTAGGTATTATTATGGTTTTTGTTCTGGGATTTGTCAGCTTTACAGGTATGACAACAGATTTGCTTCCGTCTATGAGTCTGCCTTATGTGGTGGTTATGACGACGTATCCGGGAGCTTCTCCGGAAAAAGTTGAGAGCTCCGTTACGGAAGTTCTGGAATCCGGGCTTGGCAGAGTCAATGGTGTTGAAAATGTTATGAGCAGCTCCAGTGAAAATGTCAGTCTGGTCATTCTGGAGTTTGAAGAGGACACTAACATGGACAGCGCCATGGTTAAGCTGTCATCTCAATTGGATCTTCTGTCTTTGCCGGATGAAGCCGGTTCGCCCATGCTGCTGGAATTATCGCCGGACATGATGGCAACCATGATGGTAACGGTGGATTATGATGGTAAGGATATTTTTGAATTGACAAAATATGCCGAGGATGTCATTGCACCGGAGCTGGAACGTCAGGCTGGCGTAGCCAGTGTAGATACCACAGGTCTGGCAGAAAAATATGTGGAAATCCGTTTGAACCAGGATAAGATCGACGAAGTCAACGGCAAGCTGTATGACAAGGCAGATGGAACTCTGGCGGAAAAAGAACAGGATTTGGAAGATGCCAAAGATAAGCTGGAAGATGCAGAACGTGAATTGAACTCTCAAAAAGACAATCTGAACAGCAGTCAGGAAACCTCTGCCGCCGAATTGGCAAAATACAGCAAGATGATGGATGAAGCGGTGGCAACTCAGAAAGCCTATGAGGCCAATGTGGCTGCCTTGAAAGCCAATCAGATGGCACTGGAGACAGAGAAAGCAGAATATATAAAAGCATATGAGCAGATCAATTCCAGTCTTCAGACGATGCCGATTATGATCAAAGCAACGGCGATCAATACTATTTTGGAAAATATGACAGAGGAGCAGCTCCAGTTCTTTGGTCTGCCCTCCTCGATTGATTCTTCCGATACGGAACAGGTAAATTCTGTATGGGAAGCTCTTTCCGGAAATGCTTTTCTTTCCAGTCAGCTGGCGGAAGTTCAAGCCGTTCTGGATTCTCTTCCTGCAGATTTGGATGATGCTCTGGCCAATGATGGAGCAAAGCTGGAGGTCCTGACGGATTTGATGGAATCCTATGGTCAGGGAGAGATGGCCTCTCAGCTTACCTATGAGAATCTGCAGATGATTCAGCAGGGATATGAGGTTCGTATTCCTGAAATCGATGTAGCCCTCGGCAATCTGAATACAGAGATCGCTGTAGCAGAGGCTGCATTGGAACAGGTAAACCAGGCTGTTCAGGAAGCTTTGGATCAGTATGAACAGGTGGAAGCCGGAAAGATTACGGCAGCTGCCAGCTTTGGTGCTTTCCAGGCTCAGATAGCCTCCGGTACCAGTCAGCTTGAAAGCAGTAGGAGCCAGCTGGAAGAAGCCGACGAATCTTTGAAGGATGCCAGAAAGACCGCTTTGGATAATGCCAATCTGGATAGTCTTCTTACCATGGATACTCTTTCCAACATTTTGATCGCTCAGAATTTCGATATGCCTGCCGGATATATCACGGAGGATGACGCACAGTACCTTCTCAAGGTAGGAGAAAAATACTCATCACTGGAAGAATTGGAAAAGAGTGTTCTTACCAGAATGGATGGTATTGGAGATATCTGCATCGAAGATGTGGCAGACGTGACTCTGCTGGATAATACGGGAGAATCCTATACAAAGGTAAATGGAAATGATGCGCTGATGATCAGCATTACCAAATCCAGTACGGCAGGAACCTCTGAAGTAGCGAAAAACTGCAATAAGATACTGGAAGAGATGGAAACCAATACGGAAGGACTGCATTTCACCGTCCTCATGGATCAGGGGGAATATATCGGATATATTGTAGATTCCGTTCTTTCCAATCTGATCTGGGGAGCGTTGTTAGCGATTATCGTTCTTCTTCTTTTCCTCAAGGATCCAAGACCTACCATTGTGGTGGCATTCAGTATTCCTTTGAGTGTACTCTTTGCCATCGTTCTTATGTACTTTACGGATATTACATTAAATATTATTTCTCTGTCCGGTCTGGCCTTGGGAGTTGGAATGTTGGTTGACAATTCCATTGTTGTCATGGAAAATATCTACAGAATGCGAAGTCTTGGTGTGTCTCCGGCTCGAGCTGCCATTAAGGGAGCAAAGCAGGTTTCCGGAGCAATTATTGCCTCCACGTTAACGACGATCTGCGTATTCCTTCCCATTGTATTTACAACAGGACTGACACGTCAGCTCTTTGTTGATATGGGTCTGACCATTGCTTACAGCCTTGGTTCCAGCGTTGTTGTTGCATTGACTGTAGTGCCTGCCATGAGCTCCACCATTCTGAAAAATACGAAGGAAGTACCTCACCGCTGGTTTGATGCGGTTATGGTTGGTTATGGAAAGGTGCTTCGCTGGTGTCTGCGGTTTAAAATAGTGCCTCTGGCCGTTTCACTTGGACTTCTTCTTTTCTGCGTTTATAAGGTAACAGGAATGGGCATGATCCTGATTCCGGATATGGGCGGTACTCAGATGAGTATGACCATGACTTCTCCGGAAGGAACTTCTAAAGAAGACTGCTACGATTATGCCGATGAGTTTATGGAAATGGCGATGAACCTGAAAGGTATTGATACGGTAGGCATGATGGATGGCAGCAGTACAGCTCTTTCTATGATGAGCGGCGGAAGCGGCGGAGATACCACCAGCTTTACCATTTATCTGGTCCTGGACGAAGAGGTGGGTAATAATAATTCCGTCATCGAAAAGCAGCTGGAAGAATGGTTCGTTGGTTCTGATTGGGAATACAGCATCAGTTCTTCCAATATGGATCTGGGAACCCTTCTGGGAAGCGGTATGGAAGTGGAGATTCAGGGAAAAGAGCTGGATACTCTGGTGGAAATCAGCGAGGATATGATGGATATCCTGGGTCAGGTGGGAGGCTTTGAAAACATTTCCAATGGTCAGGAAGACAGTGATCCTACCTATAAGATTGTGGTAAATAAAAAGAAAGCCATGAGAAACGGTCTGACCGTAGCTCAGATTTACCAGGAAATTGCCGGTAAGCTCACCACAGACAAAACATCTACAACACTTACGGTGGGTGACGAGGAGTACGAAATTCACATTGTGAATGAAAATGATAAGCTGACCCTGGAAAATCTGATGGATTATAAGATTGAAACAAGTGTTGCCGATGAGGAAGGCAATACTAAGACGGAAAAACATAAACTGAAGGAATTTGCTTCACTGGAAGAGGGTATCGGCATTGGAACCATCAGCCGAACAAATCAGGTACGTCACATTACCGTTACGGCCGATACCATGGATGGCTACAATACTACATTGCTCTCCAGGGAAGTAAGCAAATTGATGGATCAGTATGAAGTTCCGGAAGGCTATTCGGTAGAAATTGCCGGTGAGAGTGAGAATGTCATGTCTTCCATGGTGGAAATGATGAAAATGATTGGCCTGGCTGTCATCTTCATTTACCTGATTATGGTAGCTCAGTTCCAGAGCCTTCTGTCTCCCTTCATCGTTATCTTTACCATTCCGCTGGCATTTACTGGCGGTCTGCTGGGCCTGTTGATTACCGGAGAACAGATTTCTCTGATTGCCATGATGGGATTTTTGGTTTTGTCTGGTGTTATTGTAAATAACGGTATCGTATTTGTCGATTATACCAATCAGCTGAGAATGTCTGGTATGGATAAGCGAGATGCTTTGGTTCAGGCAGGAAAGACACGTATGAGACCCATTCTGATGACAGCGCTGACCACAATTTTTGCCATGTTGACCATGGCTCTGGATGACAGTTTTGCCGGAACCATGGGAAAAGGTATGGCCATCGTTGTAATCGGGGGTCTTGCCTACGCTACCCTGATGACACTATTTGTTGTGCCGATTCTCTATGATCTGCTGTATCGGCGTCAGCTGAAGCCGATTGATTTGGGAGATCTGGATACATTGGATGACCAGAATGTACTTTAAAGGTGCGTGACGAATACATAGAAGAAAAGAGGATATAATATGCAGGCCTATACCGGTTTCGCTGAGGTGTATGATCGGTTTATGAACAATGTTCCCTATGATCTTTGGGAAGAACAGCTGACCAGGCTGTTGGAGAAAGAAGGAATTCGAGACGGTCTGGTTCTGGAGCTGGGCTGCGGCACGGGAATTATGACGGAACGTCTGGCAGCCAGAGGCTATGATATGATCGGATTGGATTTGTCGGAAGATATGCTGGCAGAGGCCATGGAAAAGCGCTGTCTGTCCGGTCATGGGATCTTGTATCTGAATCAGGATATGAGAGAGTTTGAACTCTACGGAACGGTGGCAGCCATTTACTGCATCTGTGATTCTCTGAACTATCTGACAGAGGATGGAGATCTGGAGAAGGTTTTTCGACTGGTAAACAATTATCTGGATCCGGGCGGAATTTTCCTTTTCGATTTCAATACTCCTGTGGAGTACCGGAGTCCTCTTCGTCAGGTTCCCATTGTGGAAACTCAGGATGATATTACCATGATATGGGAGAATTCTTATGAAGAAGAATCCCGCATTAATGAACATCATGTTACCTTCTTCGTTCCGGATGTGGATGAGACGGATGCAGATGATATGGAATCGGAATGGGAATGGATGGAAGAACAGGGGGAACTTCGGACCGCGGACCATTCATCCGATCCGATGATCCGTTATGAAAAAATTGAAGAACATCATTTTCAGCGGGCTTATGATCTGAAAGAAGTCTGCGAGATCCTGGAAAAAGCAGGCCTGGAATTTGTGGCGGCCTATGAGGCAGGAACTGAGAATATTCCGGATGCAGGAACTGCAAGAGTTCTTTGCGTAGCCAGGGAGAAGGGAAAAAAACGCCAGGATAAATAAAAGGAAAGGGATATATATATGAGCGATTATATGATTCGTGGAATTGCAGCAGAGGGTAAGATTCGTGCCTTTGCTGCCACCACCAGAGATACCGTGGAGGAAATGAGACAGCGTCACAATACCAGTCCTGTGATAACGGCAGCTCTTGGCCGTCTCATGACAGCCGGCGCCATGATGGGAAGTATGATGAAGGGGCAGCGTGACCGTCTGACTCTGAAAATCAATGGAGATGGTCCTGTCCAGTCCCTGACTGTAGTTGCAGATTCCGCTGGAAATGTGAAAGGTTTTGCCCAGGTCCCTCAGGTCATTCTTCATGCCAATGCAAAAGGTAAGCTGGATGTAGCCGGTGCCGTAGGTCTTGGTGTTCTGACGGTTACCAAGGATATTGGCCTGAGAGAACCTTATGTGGGAACCTCTATTTTGACAACCAGTGAAATTGCAGAAGATCTCACTTATTACTTTGCCACTTCCGAGCAGACACCTTCCTCGGTGGCTCTTGGTGTGTTGATGAATCGGGAAAATACGGTTCGCCAGGCAGGAGGATTCATTCTTCAGCTCATGCCCGGGGTGGATGATGATACCATTACCAGACTGGAAAAAAGAATCGGCGAAATTCAGTCCATTACCAGCATGCTGGATTCGGGGATGACACCGGAGAGCATTCTGGATTATGTTCTTCATGATTTTGGTCTGGAGATTCTGGATAAAACTCCGGTTTGCTTCCATTGTGACTGCAGCAAGAAGAAAATTGAAAAAGCCATCGTCAGTCTGGGAAGAAAAGATTTGGAAAGCCTGATTGAGGAGCGGGAACCTGTGGAAGCCCATTGTGATTTCTGTAATACCAGTTATGTTTTCCAGGTAGATGAAATCGAAAGCATTCTGGAAAGAAGCAAATAGACCGCAGTGAGTAAGAGGGAACCTTCCTTATTGTATGCAGGGTTATTCACGATAAACAACATTGCGGCAGGATAAAAGGAGAAAACGGTATGATTCGATTTGACCATTTTAATTTCAACGTTAAGAATCTGGATGAGAGTGTGGCTTTTTATGAAAAAGCTCTGGATCTCCATGTAGTAAGAGAAAAGAAAGCCGAGGACGGTTCCTTTATTCTGAAATATATGGGAGACAAAGAAACGAATTTTCTTCTGGAGCTGACCTGGCTGAAGGATCATCCCCAGGCATATGATCTGGGAGAATGT